>NZ_JBFAPH010000466.1:0-3851 GCF_040675635.1 Streptomyces sp. NPDC049577 | reverse complement strand
CAGGAGTGGGGTAGAGAAGTCGTAGGAACTGGTGTGTGACGCGCTTCGGCCGGCGCGCGGCTCAGGGCGCGCGCCGGTCGCAGGAGCCGAGCCCCTCGTCGTCGGCGCCCTGCCACAGCGAGGCGTCGTACGGGGCGTCGGGGACCGGGACCACCGGCAGCGACGGCTCGCGCGACCGCTCCGGCGGCGCGCTCTCCCGCAGCAGGGCGAGGCTCTCGCGCAGATGGGAGGCGTCCGTGCGGACCCGCCGCAGCTCCAGGCCATTGCTGCGGCCCAGCCGCGGCTCCAGCCTGCCGAGCGCCCGGTCCAGCTCGTCCAGACAGCGTTGAATCGACGTCAGGTCGTCGGTCAAGGACATGACTTGCCCTCACTTCCGCGTCGGCGGTTGCGGATGGCGACGCTGGTGCGACAGAGAGTGTCGCGCGTCACATGGCCCGAAGGGAAGACAGCCGCCGCCCCCTCCGCGCGTCCGGACGCCCGGGACCCGCCGTCCGGGTGACGCGCGCCCGGCTCCCGCCGTGTCGCCGTGCCGGACCGCGGCCCGTCGCCTTCAGTGAGGCCGTAGATGCGATCAACGTTCATCGTTCATCGCGATCAGCCGTTCATCGGATCCGGCAGACCCGGCCTCGGGCCGGCGGAGGTAGCGCCATGTCCATCTGCACCCGGTCCAGCGCCCGGTCCCGCACGCGCCGCCCCGCCGCCGCCCTGCTCACCACGGGCGCGCTGCTGGCCGGCTGCGCCGGCTGCTCCGGCGCTCAGGAGGACGCCGACAGCCCGGCCGCACCCGCCGACATCGCCCCCGCCCCGCGCGTCAAGGTCGCCGACAAAGGCACCCTGACCTGGGCCGTCGACGCGCTGCCGACCACCTTCAACACCTTCCAGGCCGACGCGGACGCCACCTCCCAGCAAGTGGCCCAGGCCGTCCTGCCGACCCTCTTCACCCTCGATCAGAGCGGCCGCCCGCAGCGTGACCCGGACTTCCTGCGCTCCGCGGAGGTGGTCCAGCGCCAGCCCCGCCAGATCGTCACCTACAAGCTCAACCCGGCCGCCGTCTGGACCGACGGCAGGGCGATCGACGCCACCGACTTCGAGGCCCAGTGGAAGGCGCTGCGCGGCCAGGACAGCGCCTTCTGGACCGCCCGCAACGCCGGCTACGACCGCATCGAGAAGGTCGAGCGCGGCGCCGACGCCCACGAGGTGCGCATCACCTTCGCCAAGCACTACGCCGACTGGCCGTCCCTCTTCTCCCCGCTCTACCCCAAGACGGTCATGGGCAGTGGCAGCGCCTTCAACGACTCCGCCCGCAAGGAGCTGCGGACCGGCGCGGGGCCGTTCCGGATCGAGGGCTCCGACGCCAAGCAGGGCACGCTCACGCTCGTCCGCAACCCCCTGTGGTGGGGCGACCGGGCCAAGCTCGACAGGCTGGTGCTGCGCACCGTGCCGCGCGAGCAGCGCGCCGACGCGCTGGCCACCGGCAGGGTCGACCTGGCCGAGATCACCCCGGACGTGGCCGAGAGCATCGAGCGCGCCAACCGGCCGCAGCGGGGGCGCGCGGAGGACGAGGCGAACAAGGCGAACCCGGGGAGTGCGCCCAGCTCCGCCGGTCCCGCCGGTCCCGCCGGTCCCGTCAGTCCGGCCGGCCCTGTCGGCTCCGCCGGGCCCGCAGGTCCGGTGACCCCGGCCGGCTCGGTCGGCCCCGCCGTTTCTCCGGCCCCCGGGAACGCGGCCGGCAAGGCGGGGAGGGCCGCCCCTGCCGTCCCCGCCGTGCCCACCCTTCCGGCCAGTCAGCCCGCCCAGCCCGCCCAGTCAGCTCAATCCGGTCTGCCCGCCCGGCCCGGTCTGCCCGCCCAGCCCGGTCTGCCCGCCCCGGCAGGGCTGCCCGCCCCGGCAGGTCAGGCGAAGCCCGCCGACTCGCCGCTGCGCGGGCTGGTCGTCCGCCGGTCCCTGGAACCCGCCTACACCCAGCTCGCCCTCAACGGCGCCTCCGGGCCGCTCGCCGACGAGCGCGTCCGCCGCGCGATCGCCCGCGCCGTCGACCGCAAGGCCATCGCCGAGTACGTGCTCAAGCCGCTCGGCCTGCCCGCCCGCCCCATGGGCAGCCACCTCCTCGTCGCCGGCCAGGCCGGCTACCGGGACAACAGCGACTCCATCGGCGGCACGGACCCGCGCGCCGCCCGGGCGCTGCTGGCGGACGCGGGCTGGAAGGAGGGCCAGGGCGGCGGCACGGGCGGCACCGCCGGGAAGACGTCCCAGGCCGCGCAGAAGTCCGACAAGGCCGGAAAGACCGCGGCCGACAAGGACGCCGGCGGGAACCGCGCCGCCGCGGGCGTGCCCCCGCGGGTCAAGGACGGCAAGAAGCTCGCCCTCCGCTTCGTCCTCCCGAAGGGCGCGGGTGCCGAGCCGCTGCGGGCCGTGGGAGACCGGATCGCCCGGCAGCTCGACGCCATCGGGGTCCACACGGAGATCACCAAGGTCGACGACGCGGCGTTCTTCAAGGACCACATCGCGGCCGGCGACTTCGACCTGGCCCTCTACGCCTGGCCCACCGGGGCCTTCCCGGCCACCGACGCCCGCCCCATCTTCGCCAAGCCCCAGCCCGCCGCGGACGGCTCGCTGCTGGTCGAGCAGAACTACACACGGGTCGGCACCGACCAGATCGACCGCCTCTTCGAGCAGGCGGCCGGCGAACTCGACGAGGACGCGTCCCGCGACCTGGTCGACCGCGCGGACGCGCGGATCTGGGCGGTGGCGGGCTCGATCCCGCTCTACCAGCGGCCGCAGCTGGTCGCGGCGCGGAAGAACGTCGTGAACGCGGGAGCCTTCGGGCTCGCCGCCCCCCGGTACCAGGACATCGGGTTCCTGCGCTGACCGGGGGGCTCCGCCCCCGGCCCCCCGGACGCGGCCTGGCCGCGTGTCCTCGAAGCCCAAGGACGGGCCGATCAGCTGCCGCCCTCGGAAATCCGCAGGTCAGAGCCTCCCCGCGCAGTACCGGGAACCGCCCCGTACCATGGGGTGAGGCCGTGGCGTGTCCGCCCGGCAAGGGCTCGCGCACCGGACCGTGCGTGACGCCGTCACCTATCCCGGGAGAAGCGCCCCACGTATGCCCACGCGCCACGACATTCGTAACGTCGCCATCGTCGCCCACGTCGACCACGGCAAGACGACCATCGTCGACGCCATGCTCAAGCAGGCCGGAGCCTTCGCCGCGCACCAGCTCGACTCGGTCGACGACCGGGTCATGGACTCCAACGACCTGGAGCGTGAGAAGGGCATCACGATCCTCGCCAAGAACACGGCGGTGAAGTACCACCCCAAGGACGGCGGGGACCCGATCACGATCAACATCATCGACACCCCCGGCCACGCCGACTTCGGTGGCGAGGTCGAGCGCGGTCTGTCGATGGTGGACGCGGTCGTCCTGCTCGTCGACGCCTCCGAGGGCCCGCTGCCGCAGACCCGCTTCGTGCTCCGCAAGGCCCTGCAGGCCCGGATGCCGGTCATCCTGTGCATCAACAAGACCGACCGCCCGGACTCCCGCATCGACGAGGTCGTCAACGAGACCTACGACCTCTTCCTCGACCTGGACGCCGACGAGGACCAGATCGAGTTCCCGATCGTCTACGCCTGCGGCCGTGACGGCATCGCCTCGCTGACCAAGCCGGAGGACGGCACCGTCCCCGCGGACAGCACCAGCCTGGAGCCGTTCTTCTCCACGATCCTGGAGCACGTCCCGGCCCCGACGTACGAGGAGGACGCGCCGCTCCAGGCCCACGTCACCAACCTCGTGCTCAGGAACGGGTAGAGGGAGAACGCGGCGACAACCGCCAGACCCGGCAGCAGGAACAGCCAGG
>NZ_JBFAPH010000465.1:0-3862 GCF_040675635.1 Streptomyces sp. NPDC049577 | reverse complement strand
TGCCGACCGTCGCGTGGACGACGCCCTGGAGAAGATCGCCCGGACCTGTCTGTACGAGGGCTATCTGCTGTGGCCGTACCGCCGTTCGGCGCTGAAGAACACCCGGCGCTGGACCTTCGGCGGCGTCTTCCCCCGTGCCCACGCCGCGTCCGTCGGCGAGCGCGACAGCGCGCGCACGGAGGTGCTGCTGGAGGCGGGGGGCGGCGCGGAGGTGTCCGTCCGGGTGCGGTTCCTGCATGTCGTCGACCGGCAGGTGGTCCGCGACGGGCCCGGCGGGCGGGAGCCGGTCGACGCCCTGACCGCCGGTGGCACCCGGCACCTCAGCTGGCAGGAGGCCGCCGAGCGCGAGTGGCTCCTGCCGCCCTGGGACCCCGCGTCGGGGCACCGGCGGCACACCGTCGCGGTCGCCGGCGGGGTGGACGAGGAGGTGCTGCGGGACGCCGAGGGCCGGCCGTGCGGTGCCCTGGTGCGCCGGTGGCGGCCGCTGACCGGCGTGGTGGACCTCGATGCCGAGGCGCCCGGCGACGGGCTGTGGCGGATCCGGGTGACGGTCCGCAACGACACCGTCTGCCCGGCTCCGGGCGGCGGGCGCACCGCGCGCGACGAGCTGGCCGCGCACGCCTTCGTCTCGACGCACACCGTGCTCCGGTGCGGTGACCACGCCGCGTTCGTCTCGCTCGTCGATCCGCCCGAGGCCCTGCGGGAGGCGGCCGGCCGCTGCCGGAACGAGGGCACCTGGCCGGTGCTGGTGGCCGGGTACGGCGCGCCGGAGGGTGACCGGCAGCGGGCCCGTACCGTGCTGTCCTCCCCTGTCACCCTCTACGACTTCCCGGCCGTCGCCCCGGAGAGCCCCGGCGACCTGTTCGACGGGGGTGAGATCGACCAGTTGCTCATCCTGAGCGTGCTGAGCCTGACGCCCGGCGAGCAGGAGGAGGCGCGGGCGAGCGACCCCCGGGCGCGGGAGATCCTCGACCGCTGCGCCGCGCTCTCCCCCGACGACCTGATGGCCCTGCACGGCACGATCCGCGGCTTCCGGCCGCTGCGGGAGGACGCGTGAGCGAGCGCACGGTGATCGTCGACGGGGTGCGGGTGGGGCGCGGCAGCCGGGTGCGGCTGCGGCCCGGGCGGCGCGCCGACGTGTTCGACCTGGCGCTGGCCGGGCGGACCGCGGAGGTCGACGGCGTGGAGGAGGACATGGAGGGGAGGGTGCACCTGGTCGTCACCCTGGACGGGGACGCGGGCACCGACTTCGGCACCGGGCTGGGCCACCGCTTCTTCTTCGCGCCCGAGGAGGTGGAGCCCGTCGTGGCGGAGGCGTCGCGGGGCCGCCGGGTGCTGGTCGCGGGCATCGGGAACGTCTTCCTCGCCGACGACGGCTTCGGCCCCGAGGTGGTCGCCGCGCTGCGCGGCAGACGGCTGCCCGAGGGCGTCCACGCGGCGGACTTCGGCATCCGGGGCATGGATCTGGCGTACAGGCTGCTGGGTGGTTACGACGCCGCCGTGCTCGTCGACGCGACCCCGCGCGGGGGCGCGCCCGGCACGCTGTACGTCATCGAGCCGGACCCCGCCGACGAGGCCGGCCCGGCGGCGCCCGAGGCCCACGGCATGGACCCGGTGAAGGTCCTGGCGCTGGCCAGGAGTCTGGGGCGGGAGGAGGACCTTCCGCTGCCGCGGGTCCTGGTCCTCGGCTGCGAGCCGCTGGTGCGGATGCGCGGGGACGAGCCCGACGTGGCCGTCGGGCTGAGCGGGCCCGTGCGGTGCGCGGTCGGCGAGGCCGTGCGCCAGGTGGAGCAGCTCGCCGCCGGACTGCTGATCGACCCCGCCGTGCGCCCGGAGGCGGCGCCGGCACCACCCGGGTGAGGAGGTGACAGACATGAAGAACGGGATCTTCATTCCGGCGGCCGTGGTGCGGATCGCCGTGGGCGCCCTCGCGGCGGCCGCGCTCGCGGCCGTCGCCTTCAGCGCGCCGGACGCCGTGCGCTACTGGCGGATGGAGACGATGTGACGTCCGCGGTGTCCGCAGCGGCGGGCACCCGGGGGCCGCGCGGCCGGGCTCAGGGCCGCTGCGGCCACATGCTGCTGCCGCCACCGCGCCACTCGACCACCGTCGAGTTGTCGACGTCGATGTCCCGCAGGCCGGCCTCGCGCAGGAACCGCTCCAGGTCCTCCAGGGAGTGCGCCTTGCCTGCGGACCGGCCGTGGATCTTCACCAGTCGCGTGCCCTCCACGAGGGGGTGCACGACGACCGGGGGCGACTGCTTGTCCATGCCACCACAGTAATGCGGCACGCCTCGAAGATCAGGGAGCGCGGGCGGCGGTTTCCGCGCGTGCCGCCGACGTCGCGCCGCTTCGATCTTGGCGACTTATGGTGGCCACATGGGTACGGAGAGTCCGGGAGGCGGGGTGCGGGCGTGGTGGGAGTGGTTCCGGCACTCGCCGTTCCTGCCGGCGGTGGTGATCGTCCTGATCGCCTCGGCCATGGCCGGACTGTTCGCCGGTTCCTACACGTACGCCATGGCGAACCCCACCCCGCACCGCATCCCGGTGGCGGTGGCCCGGGCGGCGAGCTCCGAGGCCAGGCGCGACGCGTTCGTGCGGGGCATGGAGCAGGCCCTGGGCACCCCGCTGGAGCTGCACCGGTACGCCACGTACGCGGACGCCCGCAGAGCCGTGGAGGAGCAGCAGGTCTACGCCATCCTGTGGCAGCGCGGGGACGGCGCCGCGCTCGACGTCTCGGCGGCGTCCGGGGCGACCGTCGCACAGCTGCTGACCGAGACGGCGCCGCGGGCCGGTGCGGCGGCCGGCGTGCCGGTGAGCGTGACGGACGTCAATCCGCTGCAGAAGGGCGATCCGCGGGGGCTGGCCATCTTCTACATCACGCTCTCCGCGGTGATCCTCGGCTTCATCGGGGCCATCCAGCTGAACGTCAACGCCGGGGCGCTCACGCCCGGTGAGCGGATCGGCTTCATCACGGCCTACTCGCTGCTGGGCGGATTCACCATCTCGGCCGTCGTGGACTGGGGGCTGGGCGCGCTGCGGCTGCCCTTCCCGGAATCCTGGCTGATCCTCGCGCTGACGATGTTCACCAGCGCGATGGTGTTCACCTGTTTCAACACGCTGTTCGGGCGGTGGGCGATGCTGCCGACCTGGGGGCTGATGGTGCTCCTCGGCAACCCGTCCTCGGGCGGGGCCGTCTCCTGGCCGCTGCTGCCCTCGCCGCTCGGGGTGATCGGCCGCTGGCTGCCGCCGGGCGCCTCGGTCAACGCGCAGCACACGGCCGTGTACTTCGGGGGGTACCAGCACCCCTTCCCGTTCGTGGTGCTGGCCGTCTGGGCGGCGGTGTCGGCCACGGTGTTCTGGGTGTGGCGTCACCGCCACCCGGGCGGCCGGGAGATCGCCCGCTGACGGGGCCGGTCACCGGTCACTGACGGCGGTGCGGCTGCTGCTTGCGGGGCGTCTCCTCGTCGTGCAGCCGCGACTCGGGGTCGCGCCACTCCTCGGACCGCATGGGACGCCCGGTGCGGTGCTTGGCCAGCATCTCCTTCTTCAGCTCGTCGTCCTTCTTGGCGCCGTGCTTGCTGCTGCGTTCCACGACGGATCAGCTCCTTCCGTCCGGTCCGGGAGATCCGGCATCTTCAGCGTAGGCGGGCGGCGGCCGGGTGGCACGCCGCGCGGGGCAGGCCCGGCCCGGGCTGTGAGACGAGCCACCCCGGTATCCGCCAGAAGGGCGCCGACCTGGGGTTTCATCCGGGTGAGCCACCCCACAGGCGGACAGTCTTCCCCCTCGGGGGAAGCGCTTCGCAGCATGGTCGACGTTGGCCCCCCGCCCGTGGCGTCCGCCCGGTGGGGGATTTCGCCGCCC
>NZ_JBFAPH010000464.1:0-3876 GCF_040675635.1 Streptomyces sp. NPDC049577 | reverse complement strand
GGTGCTCGCCGGGCAGCACCTCGAAGCCGGCCGCGGTCATCTCGGCGCGGAACAGCTTGGTGTTCTCCCGCAGCCGCGCCCGGCGGTCGCCCGACTCGGCCAGCAGGTCGAGGACGCGCAGGGAGGCGCCGACGATCGAGGGGGCCAGGGAGTTGGAGAACAGGTAGGGACGCGAACGCTGGCGCAGCAGCTCGACGATCTCGGCGCGGGCGGCGACGTAGCCACCGCTGGCGCCGCCGAGCGCCTTGCCGAGGGTGCCGGTGATGATGTCCACGCGCTCGGTCACCCCGAAGAGCTCGGGCGTACCGCGGCCCTCCTCGCCGACGAAGCCGACGGCGTGGGAGTCGTCGACCATGACGAGGGCGCCGTACTTGTCGGCCAGGTCGCAGATCTCGTCCAGGGGGGCGATGTAGCCGTCCATGGAGAAGACGCCGTCGGTGACGATCAGCTTGTGGCGGGCGCCGGCCGCCTCCTTCAGGCACCGCTCCAGGTCGGCCATGTCGCGGTTGCGGTAGCGGAAGCGGGAGGCCTTGGACAGGCGGATGCCGTCGATGATGCTGGCGTGGTTGAGCTCGTCGGAGATCACCGCGTCCTCGGCGGTCAGCAGCGTCTCGAAGACGCCGCCGTTGGCGTCGAAGCACGAGCTGTAGAGGATCGTGTCCTCCATGCCGAGGAACTCGGAGATGCGGCGCTCCAGCTCCTTGTGCGGGGCCTGGGTGCCGCAGATGAAGCGGACCGAGGCCATGCCGAAGCCCCACTCGTCCAGCGCCTTCTTGGCGGCGGCGACGACCTCGGGGTGGTCGGCCAGGTCCAGGTAGTTGTTGGAGCAGAAGTTCACGACCTGGCTGCCGGCCGCGCCGTCGCCGACGGAGATGGCGGCGGACTGGGGGCTGGTGATCACGCGCTCGGACTTGTACAGCCCGGCGTCACGGATCTCCTGCAGCTCGGTGCGCAGGTGCTCGCGCATCGTCTCGAACACGGGACTCCTCAAGTGGTGATGCGCCGGCTCCGCCGCGCGTGGGGCGCGGCGGAGTGCGGCATGCGGGCGGTGGTCAGGGGACGGTCGGCCGGGTCCAGTCGATGATCACCTTGCCGCACTGGCCGGAGCGGGCGGTGGTGAACGCCTGGGAGTGCTCCTCGAAGCCGAAGCGGTGGGTTATCACCGGGGAGATGTCCAGGCCGCTGCGGAGCAGCACGGACATGGCGTACCAGGTCTCGTACATCTCGCGGCCGTAGATGCCGCGCAGGGTCAGCATGCGGGTGACGAGGGTGGCCATGTCGATGCTGACCTCGCCGGACGGCAGGCCGAGGGCGGCGATGCGGCCGCCGGGCGACATGTTGGCGATCATGTCCTGGAGCGCGTCGGCGCGACCGGACATCTCCATGCCCACGTCGAAGCCCTCGGTCATGCCGAGCTCGGGCATGACGTCCGTGATCCGCTGGCGGCTGACGTCGAGGGCGACGGTGGCGCCCATCTTCTGCGCCAGTGCGAGCCGGTACGGGCTGACGTCGGTGATCACGGTGCTGCGGGCGCCGGCGTGGCCGGCGACGGCCGCGGCCATCATGCCGATCGGGCCCGCGCCGGTGATCAGCACGTCCTCGCCCAGGACGGGGAAGGACAGGGCGGTGTGGACCGCGTTGCCGAAGGGGTCGAATATGGCGGCCACGTCGATGTCGATCTCGTGGCGGTGGACCCAGACGTTGGACGCGGGCAGGACCACGTACTCGGCGAACGCGCCGTCGGTGTGCACGCCCAGGCCGATGGTGCGGATGCACAGGTGGCGGCGGCCGGCCATGCAGTTGCGGCAGGTGCCGCACACCAGGTGTCCCTCGCCGCTGACGATGTCGCCCTCGGTGACCGAGGTGACACCCGGGCCGGTCGCGACGACCTCACCGGCGAACTCGTGACCGACGACCAGGGGGGCGCGCACGGTGCTCGCCGCCCAGGCGTCCCAGCTCTCGATGTGCAGATCGGTCCCGCAGATGCCGGTGCGCAGAACCTTGATCAACACCTGACCCGGGCCGGCCTCGGGGGTGGGAACCTCGATGAGTTCCAGCCCCGGTCCGGCGCCGGTCTTTACCAATGCCCTCATGGAAGATGACTTTGGTACCTGGCGTCTGTGAAGTCCATCAACATTTTTCCACGGTGCTCGTGAAGGTTTCCTTCACGATTCTGCGATAGTGGCACATGTGATCGACCCCCGCCGCCTGCGCGTACTGCGCGCCCTCGCCGACCACGGCACCGTCACCGCCGCCGCGCACGCCCTGTACCTGTCGCCGTCCGCGGTGTCCCAGCAGCTGACCGCCCTGGAGACCGAGACCGGGCACACCCTGGTCGAGCGGCGCGGCCGGACCGTCAGGCTCACCGCCGCCGGGAGCGTGCTCGCCGAGCACGCCGCCGCGGTCGCCGCGCAGCTGGAGCGGGCCGAGGCCGACCTCGCCCGCTGCTCCACAGGCCTGGCCGGGGAGGTCACCCTCGCCGCGTTCGCCACCTCCATCACGGAGGTCGTCGCGCCGGCCGTGGCCGCGCTGCGGCAGCAGGCTCCGCAGGTGCGCATCCACGTGAAGGACGCCGAGGGGCCCACTGCCGTCCGGCTGCTCACCGACGGCGAGGCCGACATCGCGGTCGCCGTCGAGCACCGCGACTCCCTCGCACCGGCCGGCGCCCGGCTCCTGCTCACCCCGCTGTACGAGGAACCGTTCGACGCGGTCCTCCCGCCCCGTCACCGGCTCGCCGGGGCGCCGGAGGTGCGTCTGACCGATCTGCGCGAGGAGCGGTGGATCACCCCCTGGCCCGGCAACCCCGTGCACGAGGCGGTGCTGCGGGCCTGCGAGGAGGCGGCTTTCCAGCCGCGCGTGGAGTGCCTGTCCGACGACTTCTCGGCGGTCTGCGCGCTCGTCGCGGCCGGTGCGGGCGTCGCCCTCGTACCGCGCTCGGCACTGCACGGCATCCGCCCCGCCCTCACCCCGGCCGTCCGGCCCCTGGACGGTCCGGGCCCGGTGCGGCGGGTCTTCACCGCCGTGCGCCGGGGCAGTGAGAGCCATCCCCTGCTGCGCCTGGTGCTGACGGAACTGCGCGCGAAGGCGGCGGCGATCGCCGCCTGACGGTGATTTCCCCTGATGGCTCATCACACGAGATTCTTGCGCCCATGAATCCGCATGATCCTTCGCAACCGGTTCCCCCGGCCCGCCGGCGGTCGGGACGCCTGCCCGCCCTCATCACCCTGGCGGTGGTCCTCGGCCTGGGCTTCGGCGCGTCCAAGTTGTTCGGCGACCACTCCTCGAAGTCCTCCCCCTCCCCCTCCTCCGCCTCCTCCGCCCCGCCGGCCACGCACAAGGCGGGCGACTGGAACGTGGGCGACTGCGGCGGCCCCGATCCGGACCGCAGGCCCGACGGCTACAGGCCGTACGGCTGCGGCGACCCGCAGGCCGCCTTCAAGGCCATCGAGGTCAAGGCCGGCAGCTTCCTGCCGGACTCCATACAGTGCCCGGGCGGCACGGACCTCATCATCCAGGTGAGCATCTCCTTCGGCTCGTCCAAGGACGGCAAGGACGGCAAGGGCGGCATCCCCAGCAAGACGGTCTGCGGGCGCAACCTCTCGGGCGACCACCCCGGCGACCCGGGCGCCGGCGGCGGGCAGCTGGTGAAGGGCGACTGCGTGACCTCCACCGCCAAGGAGGTGCCGTGCGCCTCCGCGACCGGGGACGGCTACAAGGTCCTCGACCTCGTCAAGAACCGGTCCGCGTGCCCGGAGGACACCACCGAGCCGATGGAACTGACCATCGCCATCGGCCGGCCGTACGACGTGATCTGCGCGGCGAAGGCGTAGGGCTCACCGGGCGGCGTGGCTAGCTCGCCGCCAGGGTGGCGGCGAG
>NZ_JBFAPH010000463.1:0-3881 GCF_040675635.1 Streptomyces sp. NPDC049577 | reverse complement strand
CCGATGACCCAGGCGAGGATGGCGGCGGGACCGGCGATGCCGGCCGCCCGCTGGGACTCGTCGAGGCCCTCGGTCTCGACGCCGTGCTCGATGCCGCGCTCGAAGAGGATCTGCATGCCGACGCAGATGCCCATGACGGGGCGGCCGCCGGCCAGCCGGCGTCCGACGATCCAGTCGCCGCGCGCGGCGCGCAGCCCCTGCATGCAGGCGGCGAACGCGCCGACGCCGGGCACGAGGAGCCCGTCGGCGTTCATGGCCCGGTCGTAGTCCCGGGTGATCTCGACGTCCGCGCCGACATGGGCGAGGGCCCGCTCGGCGGACCGGACGTTGCCGAAGCCGTAGTCGAAGACGACGACCTTCTTGGCGGGGGCGGTCATGACCACAGCCCTTCGATGCGCAGTATCCCGGCGGCCAGCGACATGGTGGCGCCGATGGAGAGCAGCACGATGATGCCCTTGGGCATCTGCTGCTTCCAGAAGGAGATCACGCCGCCGAGCAGGAACAGTCCGAGGACGATGAAGAGGGTCGACAGGCTGTTCATTTACAGGGCGCCCTTCGTCGACGGGATGATCCCGGCGGCGCGCGGGTCGCGCTCGCAGGCGTAGCGCAGGGCCCGGGCGAGCGCCTTGAACTGGCACTCCACGATGTGGTGCGCGTTGCGCCCGTAGGGGACGTGGACGTGCAGGGCGATCTGGGCCTGTGCCACGAACGACTCCAGGATGTGGCGGGTCATCGTCGTGTCGTACGAGCCGATCATCGGCGCCATGTTCTCCGGCTCGGTGTGCACCAGGTAGGGGCGGCCGGAGAGGTCGACGGTCACCTGGGCGAGGGACTCGTCCAGGGGCACGGTGCAGTTGCCGAAGCGGTAGATGCCCACCTTGTCGCCGAGCGCCTGCCGGAAGGCCGCGCCGAGCGCGAGGGCGGTGTCCTCGATGGTGTGGTGGGTGTCGATGTGCAGATCGCCGTCGGTCTTGACGGTGAGGTCGAACAGGCCGTGGCGGCCGAGCTGGTCGAGCATGTGGTCGTAGAAGCCGACCCCGGTCGACACATCGACCTGTCCGGTGCCGTCGAGGTCTATCTCGACCAGGACGGAGGTCTCCTTGGTGGTGCGCTCGACGCGCCCAACGCGGGTCATCAGTTGGTCTCCTTGCGAATGGCACGAACCGCGTCCAGGAACGCGTCGTTTTCGGCCGGCGTGCCCGCGGTCACCCGCAGCCAGCCCGGTACGCCGTTGTCCCGTACCAGGACACCGTGGTCGAGGATGGCCCGCCACGCGGCGTGGCTGTCCGGGAACCGCCCGAACTGCACGAAGTTGGCGTCGGACTCGGTCACCTCGCAGCCCATCGCGAGCAGCTCGGCGACGATGCGGTCGCGTTCGGCCTTGAGCTGTTCGACGTAGCCGAGCAGCGTGTCGGTGTGCTCCAGCGCGGCGAGCGCCGTGGCCTGGGTGACGGCCGACAGGTGGTACGGCAGGCGGACCAGCTGGACGGCGTCGACCACGGCCGGATCGGCGGCGAGGTAGCCCAGGCGCAGCCCGGCCGCGCCGAACGCCTTGGACATGGTGCGGGAGACGACCAGGTTCGGGCGGCCCTCGATGAGCGGGAGCAGCGAGGGGCGGTGGCTGAACTCCCCGTACGCCTCGTCGACGACGACCAGGGACGGCTTGGCGGCCTGCGCGGCCTCGTACAGGCGCAGGACGGTGTCCGCGCCGACGGCGGTGCCGGTGGGGTTGTTCGGCGAGCAGACGAAGACGACGTCGGGCCGGTGCTCGGCGATGGCGGCCAGGGCCGCGTCGAGGTCGATGGTGAAGTCGTCGCGGCGGGGGCCGGAGATCCAGCCGGTGCCGGTGCCGCGCGAGATCAGGGCGTGCATGGAGTAGGAGGGCTCGAAGCCGATGGCCGTGCGGCCGGGGCCGCCGAAGGTCTGCAGCAACTGCTGGATGATCTCGTTGGAGCCGTTGGCCGCCCAGACCTGCTCGCGCGTGACCTCGTGCCCGGCGGTGCGGGTGAGGTATTTCGCGAGCTCGGTGCGGAGCTCGATCGCGTCCCGGTCGGGATAGCGGTTGAGGTGCCGGGCCGCCTCGGCGACGCGCTCGGCGATGCGGGCGACGAGGGGCTCGGGCAGCGGGTAGGGGTTCTCGTTGGTGTTCAGCCGTACGGGCACGTCGAGCTGGGGGGCGCCGTACGGGGTCTTGCCGCGGAGCTCGTCCCGGATGGGGAGATCGTCGATACGGGTCACGTGCTTACGGAACCTTCCACCCGAACCTCGACTTGAGAGCGGCGCCGTGGGCCGGCAGGTCCTCGGCCTCGGCGAGGGTCACCACGTGGTGGGTGACCTCGGCGAGCGCGTCGCGGGTGTAGTCCACGACGTGGATGCCGCGCAGGAAGCTCTGCACGGACAGGCCGGAGGAGTGGCAGGCGCAGCCGCCGGTCGGCAGGACGTGGTTGGAGCCGGCGCAGTAGTCGCCGAGCGAGACGGGGGCGTACGGGCCGACGAAGATCGCGCCGGCGTTGCGCACCCGGGCGGCGACGGCCGCCGCGTTCTCGGTCTGGATCTCCAGGTGCTCGGCGGCGTAGGCGTCGACGACGGCGAGGCCGCGCTCCAGGTCGTCGACGAGGACGATGCCGGACTGGCGGCCGGCGAGCGCCTCGGTGATGCGCTCGACGTGCCGGGTGGCGGCGACCTGCGTCTTCAGCTCGGCCTCGACCGCCTCCGCGAGCGCCACCGAGGGGGTGACGAGGACGGCGGCGGCCAGCGTGTCGTGCTCGGCCTGGCTGATGAGGTCGGCGGCGACGTGCGCCGGGTCGGCGGTGTCGTCGGCGAGGACGGCGATCTCGGTCGGGCCGGCCTCGGCGTCGATGCCGATGCGGCCCTTGAGCAGCCGCTTGGCGGCGGCGACCCAGATGTTGCCGGGGCCGGTGACCAGCTGGACGGGGCGGCACTCGTCGGTGCCGTAGGCGAACATGGCGACGGCCTGGGCGCCGCCGGCCGCGTACACCTCGTCGACGCCCAGCAGGGCGCAGGCGGCCAGGATCGTGGGGTGCGGCAGCCCGCCGAACTCCTTCTGCGGCGGCGAGGAGACGGCGAGCGAGGCGACGCCGGCCTCCTGGGCGGGGACGACGTTCATCCCGACGGACGACGGGTAGACCGCGCGCCCGCCCGGCACGTACAGGCCGACCCGCTCGACGGGGACCCAGCGCTCGGTGACGGTGCCGCCGGGGACGACGGTGACGGTCTTGTCGGTGCGCCGCTGCTCGCGGTGGACGAGCCGGGCGCGGCGGATGGACTCCTCCAGGGCCGCCCGGACGGCCGGATCCAGCTCCTGGAGGGCTCGGGTGATCGCCTCGGCGGGCACCCGGACCCGGTCGATCGTCACGCCGTCGAAGCGCTCCGCGTACTCGATCAGCGCCGCGGCGCCGCGATGATGCACGTCGTCGCAGATGGGCCGCACCTTCTCCAGGGCGGCCTCGACGTCGAGCTCGGCACGGGGCAGCAGGTCGCGGTCGATCCCGCCCTCCGGGAAGGCGGCACCGCGCAAATCGATACGGGAGATCACACATCGATTGTCGCAGACCCACCCGGCCCCGGGTTTCCCTGTACCACCTGCTGATACACCGCCAAAGAGTTGATCTTTGACTGACCGTGAACCGACAATCAGTCCGTACGGCCGGTGTTCAGCCGGTCACGCGGCGGGAATGGGGGCCCGTACGCGGCGGTACGGGTGACAGGGAGGGCACACCGTGACCGGGACACACGACGCGGACCCGCCGGAGGGCCTGGACCTGACCACGGCCGAGTGGGGCATGTGGCGGGCGTTCCGCAGCGGCAGCACCCACGACCTGCGCACCCCCTACCCCGAACGCAACGATCCGCACGGCCCG
>NZ_JBFAPH010000462.1:0-3887 GCF_040675635.1 Streptomyces sp. NPDC049577 | reverse complement strand
CGTGCCGATGACGTCCCAGCCGCGTCGGAGGAACTCGGCGGCGAGCCCGAGGCCCAGGCCCCGTGAGGCCCCGATGACGACGGCGGTCTTGCGGGTGTCGGTGATCATGCCGCAAGTCTCCGATCGGTTCGTGCCGGGCGTCCAATACCCTTCGGACCGCATTGATACCGTCACGGCATGGATCTGGATCTGCGGAAGCTCCGCTATTTCGTGGCGGTGGCCGAGCACCGGCACTTCGGCCGGGCGGCACAGGCGCTGTTCATCGCACAGCCGGTCCTCAGCCGGCAGATCCGCGCGTTCGAACAGGAGCTGGGCTGCTCGTTGTTCACGCGGACCACGCGCAGCGTCGAGCTGACCTCCGCCGGGAAACAGTTGTATGACGAGGCGTCAAGGATCACCGCGGTGGTGGACGGCGCGCTCCGGCGCGTGCACGAGGCCCGGCGGGGCGAACAGCGGCTCGTCGTGGCCTTCTCACCCGGCCTGCACGTCTCGGACGCGATCCGGGCGTTCACGCCGATCCATCCGGACGTCGTCGTCGATGTCCTTCCGCTGCGCTGGTGGGAACAGGACGCGCCGCTGCGCGACGGCCGCGCGCAGCTGGGGTACCTCCGGCGCCCCTTCGACGACTCGGGGCTGCGCACCGTCCCCATCGGTCACGAGACCAAGGTCGCGTGCCTGCCGGTGACGCATCCGCTGGCCGGCCGCCGTGCCCTCACGTCGGCCGATCTCGACGGTGAGCCGATCCTCGGCGGCAGGGCCCGGCGGACGTCCTCGCTGGAGGAGAAGTTCGAGCTCATCGCCGCCGGGCAGGGCATCGCGCTCGTCCCCGTCAGCATCGCGGACTCCTACTCCCGCCCCGACCTCGTCTACCTGACCGTCACGGACGCCCTGCCCGTCGAGACCTGCCTGGCCGTACCGGAGAACAACCGGGTGGGCCCCGCACCGGACTTCCTGGACATCGCCACCGCGGCGCTGCGCCGGCGCACCGGCGCCTGACCACGTGTTTTGAGGCCGCACCGCCCCGTTCCATAGGATCACCCGATGATCATCACGAAACGGCTGGCGGCGGGTGCCTGCGCACTGCTCGCCGCGTTGGCCGCGGGCACCGCGCCGGCGGATGCCGCCGACGGGCCCCCGAAGAATTCCCCCAAGGTCGAGCTCGTCCTCGACGTCAGCGGCTCGATGCGGGCCCAGGACATCGACGGGCAGTCGCGCATGGCGGCCGCCCAGCAGGCGTTCAACGAGGTCATCGACGCGGTGCCGGAAGGCGTACGGCTCGGGATCCGGACGCTCGGCGCTACCTACCCCGGCGACGACAAGCAGATCGGCTGCCGGGACAGCAAGCAGCTCTACCCCGTCGGCCAGGTGGACCGCACCGAGGCGAAGGCCGCGGTGGCGACGCTGCGGCCGACCGGATGGACGCCCATCGGGTACGCGCTGCGCGGGGCGGACGAGGACCTGGGGACGGACGGCGGCACGCGCCGGGTCGTGCTCATCACCGACGGCGAGGACTCCTGCGGGCTGCCCGACCCCTGCGACGTGGCGCGCGAACTGGCCGCCAAGGGCACGCACCTGACCGTCGACACCCTGGGGCTGACCCAGGACGACAAGACGCGTGAGCAGCTGACCTGTATCGCCGAGGCCACCGGCGGCACGTACACCACCGTGCGGCACCGCAAGGAGCTCTCGGGCCGGATCAAGCAGCTGGTCCGGCGGGCGGACACGCCGGTCGAGAAGCCGAGGCCGGCGCAGGGCACGGCCGAGTGCTCCACCGCGCCGGAGCTCGGAGCCGGGGTGTACACCGACCGGGAGCAGTTCTCCGAGCACCGCTGGTACAAGGTGAAGGTCAAGCCCGGCCAGGAGCTGCGCGCCGCGGTGAGCGTCGGCGCGGACCGGCCCGTCGACCGGGACTACGGCGTGCTGCTGCGGGCCGTGACCGAGGGCGGCCAGGAGCTCGTCCGCGGCTCGGACGCCGGGAGCGGGCGCACCGACGTGCTGTCGGCGGGCCTGCGCCATCCCGTGGCCGAGGCGAAGGACGACCGCGACAAGGAACCCCGCACGGTGTGCCTGGAGGTCTCCACCTCCTTCTCCGCGCCCCCGTCCGTCAAGCGGGACCCCGGTCTGCCCGTCGAGCTGGCCGTCGATCTGGTCAAGGGACCGGACAACCCCTCCGACGTGGCCGCGTTCGGCCTCGGCCGGGGCTGGGTGCTGCTGCTCGTACTGACCGTGACCGGGCTGCTCGCCGGTCTGCTCTGGGGCTGGCTGGCCCGCTGGCGCGTCGCGGTGTGGAGGGAGAACTGATGCGGACGATCCGTAACGGGAGGCGCGCGACCGTGGCCGGTGTGCTGGCCGGCGCCGCGCTGCTGCTGTCCTCCGGTGCCGCCACGGCGGACGACGCCGACGACAAGCCCACCGAGGCGGGCACCACCTTCCGCACCGCGACCCCCGTCGCGCAGGGCGAGAAGGCGACGGCCGACGCGTCCAACGGCGACTACCTCTACTGGCAGTTCCCGGCCGGCGCCGGACAGCGGCCGACCGCGAAGGCGACCGTCAGCCTGCCGGAGGCCTCGGCCCGGCACGGCGCCGCCACCTGGCGGCTGGACGTCTTCGACGGACTGCGCCGCCGCCAGGCCTGCGCCTCGGGCGAGCCGGCGAAGCGGGCGTCGCAGCAGGACGCCACCGTCACCCTCACCTGCACGCTGCGCACCGTGCGGCCCTGGGCCGAGCGCTGGTCCAACGACCCGCTGCCCGGCGCGTACTACGTGCGCGTGACGGTCACGGACACGCCCGACCAGGACCTGGGCCTGCCGGTGCGGGCCGAGGTCGAGGCCACCGCCGAGGACACCGGCGGCAACCACGCCGAGGGCGGCGAACTGGGCGCACCGCTGCACGCCAAGGCCGTCGCCGAGCCGGAGGACGGCTGGAACGGCAGCTGGTTCTCCGACCGCTGGGCGTGGACCGTGGGCGGGGCGGTGCTCGCCGCCCTGGCCGCGGTGGGCGGCTACACCCTCACCCGGCACCCGCGCCGTCGCTGACGACGGCACGCGTCACGGGAAACGGCGGCGCCCCCGGCCCGGGGGCGCCGCCGTCCGCGTCTCAGCGCCGCGCGGCCGGCTCCTCGCCCTCGACCGCCCGCAGGTACAGCGCGAGCAGGTCGTCCGTGAAATAGGAGCTGTAGGAGATGTCCGGGGTGTCGCCCCCGGTGTGGTAGCCGCCGATGACACCGATCAGCAGATAGTCCTCCGGCCCGCGGACCAGGAACGGTCCGCCCGAGGTGCCGCCCACGTAGCCGGCGCAGGCGATCTCCAGGAAGTCGCCGGGCGCCTTGGGATCGGTGCTGGTGTAGCGGTGCGTGGAGGACGCGCAGTCCAGCGGCTTGGGGTACTTCGCGTCGCTGTTGCCCGGGTAGCCGATCAACCGCACGTTCCTGTGGTCGTAGCCGGGGTGGACGGCCAGGTCGAACCCGCCGACCGCGTCCTGCACGTCCGCGTCGTCCTCGCGCTCGCCCAGCCGTACGACCGTGTAGTCCCAGCGCGCGCCGCCGTCGGTGCCCAGGTCGTAGTAGCGCTGGTCGATGTAGATGGCATCGACCGGGAAGACGCCGTGCGGCTTGAGGCCGTCGTGGTATTGCGGCACGAACGACAGCTGCTTCTTCGGGTCGGGGGAGCGCAGGCAGTGCGCGGCGCTGACCACCAGGTCGCGGTGCGGGCTGCGGATGACGGTCCCGCCGCAGAAGCGGCCGGTGTTGTTCCCGTCGGTCCAGAAGAACGTGCCCACCTGCGGCAGTCCGTCGAAGGGATGGCTGGGCGGCACCGAACCGGCGGGGCGGGAGGCAGCCGTGCGGCCGTGCGCGTCGGCGGGCAGGGCAGCCGCCATGCGCGCGGGTG
>NZ_JBFAPH010000461.1:0-3887 GCF_040675635.1 Streptomyces sp. NPDC049577 | reverse complement strand
CACGACGTCGGCCGACGGCAGCTCGTCCAGCAGCGCGTCGGGGAGACGTTTGGCGCGCTTGGGCAGTTGGGTGTCGGCGGTGAGGAGCAGCCGCACTGCGGCGCACGGTGCGCGAGTTCACCGACGACCCCGTGGACCCGGGCGCCGTGCGGCGCGCGGTGGCCGCCGCGGTGACCGCGCCGGCGCCGCACCACACGACGCCGTGGCGGTTCGTGCTGCTGGAGTCCGAGGAGTCGCGGCTCCGGCTGCTGGACGCGATGCGCGACGCCTGGATCGCGGACCTGCGGGCCGACGGGCGCTCGGAGGAGGCCGTCGCCCGCCGGGTGCGGCGCGGCGACGTGCTGCGCAAGGCGCCGTACCTGGTGGTGCCCTGCCTGGTGACGGAGGGCTCCCACGCCTATCCGGATGCGCGGCGCTCGGCGGCGGAGCGGGAGATGTTCGTCGTCGCGGCGGGCGCCGCCGTGCAGAACCTCCTCGTGGCGCTGGCGAGCGAGCGGCTGGGCTCGGCGTGGGTGTCGTCGACGATGTTCTGCCGGGACGTGGTGCGCGAGGTGCTGGACCTGCCGGAGGGCTGGGACCCGATGGGCGCGGTGGCGGTGGGCCGCCCGGCGACCCCCCCGAAGCCCCGCCCGGCACGGGACGCGGACCGCTTCGTCGTCGTGCGGTGACCGTCGCGCTTCGGGGCAACGTGGCGGGTGAGCGGGAAAGTCAGATCCGGCTGAAGTCCCGCACGGAAAACCGCGGCGCCCGCCGAGGCGGCCGGAGCCCCGTCAGCATGACGAACCGGCAAGCGCGATGCCGCTGCCCCGCATACGGCGCCAGCAGATCGAGCATCGCCTCGTCGTCCGTGTCCCGCTCACCCGTGAGCGCGTAGCCGACGATCCTCGGCAGGTGCAGGTCCCCGACCGTCACCGCGTCGGCGGAGCCGTTCGTGCGCTGGAGGGTCTCCGCCGCCGTCCAGGGGCCGATGCCGGGGACGGCCTGGAGGCGGGCCGAGGCGCGGGCGTCGTCCATGGCCGCCGCCTCCTCCAGCCGGGCCGCGACCCGCGCGGCGCGGATGATCGTCGCCGAGCGCTTGGAGTCGACGCCCGCCGCGTGCCAGTCCCAGGAGGGGATCAGCGTCCAGGCGCGCGGGGACGGCATGACCCGCATGCGCGGCGCGGGGCCGGGCGCCGGTTCGCCGTGGCGCTGGAGGAGCAGGCGCCAGGCGCGGTAGGCCTCGTCGCTGGTGACCTTCTGCTCCAGGATCGAGGGGATCAGCGACTCCAGCACCAGCCCGGTGCGGGCGAGGCGCAGCCCGGGGTTGCGGCGGTGGGCCTCGTGGATCAGCCGGTGGCGGGGGGTGAAGGCGGCCGGGTCGTCCTCCGCGCCGAGGAGCGCCGGGAGGGTGTCGAGGAGCCAGTCCGCGCCGTCGCCCCACGCCTCGGCGAGCACCCGGCCGTCCTGGAGCCGCAGGCGCAGCGTCCCGGGGCCCTGCGGGGTGCGGGACGCCCGCCAGAGGGAGCCGTCGGGGGTCGTGCGGTACGCGGGGTCGCCGGGGCCCCGGGCGAGGACGCCGAGCGTCGCGCCCAGGTCGTACGGGCCCGGCGGGGCCCACGTGCGGCTTGCCATCGTGGGCAAGGGTACGCCGGGCGCCCGGCCGGCCGGCGGTCCGGTCGCTACTGGTCGGAGGAGAAGCGGATCGCCCCGGCCGGGATCTCCGCCCCGCACCACACGCGCGCCCCGGCGCACAGCTCGTTGTCGGCGCCGATCCGCGCGCCGTCGCCGATCACCGCGCCGTCCAGCACCGTTCGCGCGCCGATGACCGCGCCGGCGCCGATGAGGGAGTCGCGCACCCGGGCGCCCGCCTCGATGACCGCGCCGTCCATGACCGTGCTGCCGTCGACGCGCGCGCCGGGCTCGACGCGGGCGCGGGCGCCCACGACCGTGCCGCCCATGAGCTTGGCGTCCGGGGCCACCTCGGCGGTGTCGAGGACGAGGCGGTCGCCGCAGCGGCCGGGGACCGCCGGGGAGGGCGCACGGCCCAGGACGAGATCGGCCGAACCGCGGACGAAGGCCTGCGGGGTGCCCAGGTCGAGCCAGTAGGTGGAGTCGACCATGCCCTGGAGGTGCGCGCCGGCCGCGAGGAGGCCGGGGAAGGTCTCGCGCTCGACGGAGACCGGGCGGTCCGCGGGGATCGTGTCGATCACGGAGCGGTTGAAGACGTAGGCGCCCGCGTTGATCTGGTCGGTGACGATCTCCTCGGGCGTCTGCGGCTTCTCGAGGAAGGCCGTGACGCGCCCGTCCGGGTCGGTGGGCACAAGGCCGTACGCGCGGGGGTCCTCCACGCGCGTCAGATGCAGGGAGACGTCCGCGCCGGAGGTGCGGTGCGTGGCGACGAGGGCCTCGATGTCCAGGCCGGTGAGGATGTCACCGTTGAAGATCAGGACCGGGTCGTCGGGGCCGGAGTGGAGCCGGGAGGCGACGTTGCGGATGGCGCCGCCCGTGCCGAGGGGCTCCTCCTCGGTGACGTACTCCAGGTGCAGGCCCAGCGCGGAGCCGTCGCCGAAGTACGGCTCGAACACCTCGGCCAGGTAGGACGTGGCCATGACGATGTGCTCGACACCGGCCGCGCGGGCCCGGGCCAGCTGGTGGGTGAGGAAGGGGACGCCCGCGGCCGGGACCATCGGCTTGGGCGTGTGCACCGTGAGCGGGCGCAGCCGGGTGCCCTTGCCACCGACCAGGAGGATCGCTTCTGGCGAAGAAGTCAACTGTGTCTCTGCTTCCTGCTGGGGCCGGGCCGTGAACGGCGGCCAGTGTATGCAGAATGTGTGCCTCCGCCCGCGCCCGGTCAGCGGCCCTGCAGCTGCGCGGCCTCTTTCCGGATGGTTTTCAGCTTCCCGTAGAGCTTGGCGCCGGGGCATTCGGTGCTGAAGCCGTCGCGGTGGCCGGAGACGGCCTTGAGCTTGGCCGAGGTGCCCTTCTTGAAGAGGTTTCCGCCGCCGGACACCAGCTTCGCGGTGCCGAGCGGGTTCCGGTTGTAGAGGCCGAGCTTCCATGCGGTCAGGGCGGCCACGGCCTTGACCGCGGCGGCGGGCGGGCTGGACTTGCCGAAGGACCCGATGACGGCGATCCCGGTGCTGTCGGTGTTGAAACCGAGAGTATGGGCGCCTTTAACGGGTTTCGCCACACCGCCTGCCCGGCCCTCGTAGATGGTGCCGCACTTGTCGACGATGAAGTTGTAGCCGATGTCCCGCCAGCCGCTGCTCACCACGTGGTAGCGGTAGATACCGCGGATGACCGAGGGGGCCTGGGAGCAGCTGTAGGTGTTGCCGCTGGCGGTGTGGTGGACGAAGGCGGCCCGGACGGTCTTGGTGTAGACGAAGCCGCGTTCGCGCAAGTGTTCGTCGGCGCCCCAGCCGGCCCGGGTGACGATGCGGGGGCGCGCGGCGACGTAGCGGCCGGCCTCGGACTCGGCGGCGCCCTCCGGGGCGTTGACAGCGCCCTCCGGCCGGTGGGGGATCGTCTCGGGGGCCGGTTCGAGGTTGTCGAGCGGCGGCAGGGGGTCCGGTTCGTCGAAGTCGTCGTCCTCGTCCCAGCCGTCGTGGTCGTCACCCGGTCCGGGGGTGGTGCGGCCGCCGTTCGGCACCTGGGTGGCCAGGACGTCGGCGGCCGCCTCGCGGCGGCCGGCCGCGGGGATCTCGGTGGCGCCGAGGGGGGCCAGGGGCGCGTTGACGGCGGAGCTGGCGAGCTCGTCGTCGTTGGGGGCGGGGACGATCTCCGGCTGTTCCGGCTGTTCCGGCTGTTCGGTGGCGTGCGGCCAAGGGGTCCGGGGGCGGGCCGGGCCGTGCCGGCTGCCCGGTCGTCGTCGTGCGCGGCGAGGAACGCAACGTCAAGGGCCACAGCCG
>NZ_JBFAPH010000460.1:0-3898 GCF_040675635.1 Streptomyces sp. NPDC049577 | reverse complement strand
CCAGTCGACGGGGTTCACGCCCGCCGCCCGCACGGCGATGCGTATCCGGCCGGGGCCCGCGTGGGGCTCCTCGGCGTCCAGGAGTTGCAGAACGTCGGGGCCGCCGAACTCGGCGAAGCTCACTCTCTTCATGTCGCCGACCGTAGCACTAACGGTTAGGGTTTTAAAACGGTTCTGTCTTTGGATCTGATAGCGTTGGCGCATGACCGTGCCGTCCGGACGCCGTGAGCGCAAGAAGGCCGCGACCCGCCAGAGGATCGCCGACACCGCCCTGCGGCTGTTCCTGGAGCGTGGGTACGACGCAGTGGGCATCCGCGACGTGGCCGCCGAAGCCGACGTGGCCGTCACCACGGTCTTCTCCCACTTCGCCTCCAAAGAGGCCCTGGTGTTCGAGCAGGACCACGACTTCGAACAACGCCTCACGCAGGCGGTCACCGGCCGGGCGCCGGACGAACCGCTCGTCCCTGCGCTGCGCCG
Source organism: Streptomyces sp. NPDC049577 (assembly GCF_040675635.1). Lineage (NCBI taxonomy): Bacteria > Bacillati > Actinomycetota > Actinomycetes > Kitasatosporales > Streptomycetaceae > Streptomyces > Streptomyces sp. NPDC049577. The sequence continues at coordinate 3,421 of NZ_JBFAPH010000460.1, read as the reverse complement.
CGAGATCCAGGCCCTGGTGCGGCATTGCACGGCGGACAGCGCCGCCCCGATCTGGCGCATGATCGACGCATCACCCGCCCTGCGGGAGTACGAGGAGTCGATGAGGCTGCGTCATGCGGAGTCACTGGCGACGGCCATCGCCGCCGATCCCGGCCTGTCGCAGACCACCACGGCCTGCCGGACGATCGCGAGATTCGTGATCGACGCCTATGCGCTGGCCCGGGAGGCGGCCGATCCGGAGGCCGCGGTGGACGAGATCTTCCGGATGATCGAGGCGGCCTGGGAGGTCGCCTGCCCTTCTCGACGCGCGTGAGGACGTCGGTCGCACGACAGGCTCAGCCCCCGGCGGCCGCGCGCCGCGCCATCCGTTCGGACAACTGCCGGGCGGCGCCCGCCGACCGGTGGTGGCCGGCCGAGCGCAGCCGCTCGTGGAGTGTCAGCCAGAGCCTGGGGTCTTCGGGGTACAGGGCGAGCGCCCGGGACGGGTCCTCCCGGACGGAGGCCGGTCGGGGGCGGCGGCCCGGGAAGAGCCGTCGCCGGCCGGCGCGCGGCCCGGGCGGGGGCTCCTCCGTCCGGCCGTGGCAGATCCGCCAGGGCACCTCGATGTGCCGGCCGGGCTCGCTCCAGTCCGGCCAGGGCGGTTCGTCCACGGTCTCGTAGACGCTCGGCGGCAGCAGCAGCCGCTCACGGCGGAACCGTCCGCCGGTGGCGTCGCCCGAGTTCCGGGAGATCTGTTCGACGCCCTGCTGGTGCTCCCGGAAACCGGGCACGCCCGCGCCGATGCTCTCACCCGCCTCGATGCTGAAGACGGCCGCGGCGATGTCGGCGTTCAGCTCCTCGAACTGGGAGAGGATCGCCTGGAGGGGCAGGGAGACCTCCGCCACCGACCAGGTGACCGTGCGCCGGACGAAGCGGAGCACGCCGTCCAGCGCGGCCAGGCGCGACAGCCATGCGTCCAGGGTGGGCGCGGCCCGCGTCTCGTCGACCAGGCGCCAGCCCCGCACCACGAGGGACTCCACGGCCGCCCGGCCCTCCCGGGAGAGCGCCACGGGCCCGGAGTCGCCGAGCGAGGGGTAGAAGACCAGCCAGTCCCGGGGCTCGCGCGGCAGGCGCCCCTCCATGAGCGAGGCCACCAGCTCCTCGGGGGAGCCGGTGCGCGAGTCGGCGGCCAGCAGCGCGTGCGCAGCCCAGGCCGCGGAGAGGGAGTTGACGACCTGTCCGCTCTCCACGAGATCGGCCAGGTACTCCACGGCGGGCCGGGTCCCGGAGGTGTGGCAGATCCACAGCGCCGACCGCAGCAGACGGTGGAACTCCCCCTCCACGGCGGGCCCGTCGTCCGGGATCATCGCCCAGTGGGAGAAGAACGTCCGCAGCCATCCGAACGGTGCCTGCCCCGGCGGTACGGAGGTGTGGCCGGCCAGCGGTTGCCCCGCCGGCCAGGTGGCCGAGTTGTGGCGGTAGGGGAGACGCACCCCGTCCGCGAAGCGCAGGCCGATCGTCTCCTGGAGCGTCAGGGTGACCACGCAGACGGGGATCTCGCGCCGGGCGAGGTAGCGCCGCACCCGGACCGGCTGGCGGTGGACGGCGCCGTCCCCCGTGCCGGTGCCCGCCTCCCGCGCGTGGTCCTCGCGGCAGAACCGGCCGAAGGCCACGAGCTCGTCGAGGAGGGCGTTCGCCGGCTCCAGCAGCGGCGCGGCCTCCTCCGGCTCGTCCGCCGTCAGCAGCGCGGGGCCGCTCATATCAGCAGCCCGACGACGCCGACGATGTCCCCGGCACGCTCGGCGGCCAGCTGGAACGCTTCGACGAGCCACTCGCGCAGCGAGGCCCGCCGGGTCTTGTGGTAGTCGACGTGCTCCTTGCGCAGCGCGACGCACAGCCGGTCCACCGCCTTCCTCGCGTTGTCCGGATCCGCCTCCGCGGCGGCCAGCGCGAAGACCCGCCGCAGCAGCGTGCGCACCTCGTCCTCCGTCTCCGCCCGGCCGAGGGGCACGTACACGGCGCCCGACTCGCTCGCCAGGTCGTGGAAGAAGAGCACGCCCGGCAGTGGCGGCACGAACCCGTCGGCGAAGAGCGTGCGCACCATGCGGTAGGCGGGATGGGTGCCGCCACCGAGGTCCAGCCACGCCGAGAACGACCCGTCGTCGACCACCACCGGGACGGGCGCGGGGGTGTCCAGGGTGAACAGGGCGAGGACGCCGGGCCCGCTGTCGTCGGCGAGGGTGCCGGAGCGCACGTAGTCGGTCACGGCCGCATCGGCGGCGGGGTGGAAGGCCAGAAAGGCGAAGACGTCGGCGACCTCCCGCAACCGGGCCAGGTTCTCGGGCTGAAGGAGCTCGTCGAGGTCTCTGATGTTCCCCTGCAGGTTCTTCTGCTGCTCCGGCCCGGAGGCCAGGACCTCCTCCAGCACGGTCGCCAGTGAGAGCGCCAGCATGCGTGTCCTTTCCGGGCGTCGTTCGCACCGCTCGTCCGTGAGGTAATCACGGTCGCAACACCCGTGTACAGAACCGGTGTTGGGGCCATGGAAAGCGGTGGCCGTGCCGGGCCTCAGAACGCGGCGATGGTGGCCGGGGCGCGTTCGGCGCGGCTGAGGGCGCGCAGGACAGCGGTCGCGCCGTGGCGGCGTACGGCCAGGCGGGACAGCAGGCCGACGACCGTCTCGACGGCGCCGGGCGGGAGGGCCGGGGTCGCGATGCCCAGGCCGGCCGCCAGGTCGTCCGCGTGGACGGCGAGTTCCATCGTGCGCGTGACGAGCAGGTCGTCGAGCGTCAGCGACCACGGGCCCCAGAAGGGCAGACGGACCGGCCGGTCCGGCGCCGCGGCGAGCAGCACGGTCAGCCCGGCCACGGCCGATGCGGTGCGGTCCGCCAGCGCCGCGGGGCCCTCGGCGGCGGTCTCCTCGCCGCCGCGCCGGATGCGGACGTTGACCTCGTCGTCGACGGCCGCCCCGATCCAGCCCACGCGCGCGTAGTGCTCCAGGAGCGGAACGACCGGCTCCCTCGGCACCGGCCCGGACAGGGCCTCGCTCACGCCGATGACCTGGTAGGCCAGATGACCGGCGAGGCCGGCCACCGTGAACCCCGGCAGCGCGCTCGGCGCGGTCCACCGGCCGGCGAGGGCCGGGTCGCGCAGCAGGGTCACGGCCGTACGGGCCGTGGCCAGGAAGTCGTCCCGGACACCGGTCATGACAGCTGTTCCTCCTCTGTTCCTCCGCTGCCGGCGCCGACCCGGCGCGTTCCGTGAGCGGACCTCGAACAGACGTCGAGCGGCGGGCTCCATGATGGCGCCCATTCGACTCCACGGAGGTCCCCCATGCCGCTCGGCATCAGCCGAATCCTCGCCGGATTCCTTCGGTTCCTCGTCTGGGCCCGCCGCACGCTGTTCGAAGGGCTCATCGTGCAGGGCGCGATCTTCGGGAACACCG
>NZ_JBFAPH010000459.1:0-3904 GCF_040675635.1 Streptomyces sp. NPDC049577 | reverse complement strand
ACCGGTCACCCACCATCACGCCCGCCGAGACACCCACCCCCGAGCCCGGCCCCCCCCCCCCCCACTTCCGGTACGCGCCCGCCCCCGAGCCGGGCCGGTACCGGCTCGTCATCAACCGCGGCTGCCCCTGGGCGCACCGCGTCGTCCTCGCCCGCCGCCTCATGGGCCTGGAGACGGCCGTCTCCATGGCCGAGACCGACCCGGTGCGCGAGCTGATCGACGGCGACCACCACTGGGTCTTCTCGGAGGAGACCGGCAGCCCCGGCGGCATCGACCCCGTCCTCGGCATCCACGCCCTGCGCGAGGCCTACCTGGCCGCCGACCCGCACTACACGGGCGGGGTCAGCGTGCCCGGCCTCGTCGACATCCCCTCCCGCAAGCTGGTCAGCAACGACTTCGACCAGCTCGCCCGTGACTTCGCCACCGAGTGGACCGCCCTCCACCGGCCGGGCGCGCCCGACCTGTACCCCGAGGCGCATCTCGCGGAGATCGAGGAGCTGGACCGGGACGTCTACCGCGACGTCAACGACGGTGTCTACCGCGCCGGCTTCGCGCCCTCGCAGGAGAGCTACGAGCGTGCCGTCCACGCCCTGTTCGCCCGGCTGGACGCGCTGGAGGAGCGACTGTCGACCCGCCGCTACCTGGTCGGCGACACCCTGACGGCCGCCGACCTGCGGCTGTGGCCGACGCTGATCCGCTTCGACGTCGTCTACCACGGCGCGTTCAAGTGCAACATCCGCAAGATCAGCGAGTACCCCGCGCTGTGGGGCTACACGCGCGACCTCTTCCAGACGCCGGGCATCGGCGACACGGTCAACTTCGACCACATCAAGCGCAGCTACTACTACGGCATCCCGGGCCTCAACCCGGGACGCCTGGTGGCCGTGGGCCCCGACCCGAGTGAACTGCTCACCCCGCACGGGCGGGAAGCACTGGGCGGCCGCCCCTTCGGCGACGGAACCCCGCCGACCGGCTGAGCTTCGCCGGAAACGCCGGACGGGCTGGAGATGTCCAGCCCGTCCGGCGTTTGCATGCGTGGACTACTCCACTCCGGCCAGCAACTGATCCGCCGGCCCCGGCAGCGCGCGCCCCAGCAAGGAGTGCAGCAGCGGATACGCCCGCGCGTCCCCCGCCAGCACCCCACCCAGCAGCGTCGACCCGTCCGGCGCGAGGACGAGCTTCGCGTAGACCCCCTCGTCCCGCCGCGCGCGCACGTACTCCACCGCCCCCGGCGTCGCCGCGTGCGCGTCGCCGAAGCTGGCCACGTCCACGCCCAGCAGCTTGAGCTTGGTCGACATGTCCGCGCCGGGGAACGCCGTGTCGGCGACGCCGAGCAGCTGGTCCACGACCGCCTCGGCCATCCGGTAGCCGGGCGCGACCAGCCCGTAGCAGCGCCCGTCGACGGCCGCGCACTCGCCGATCGCCCAGATCCGCTCGTCGGAGGTCCGGCAGCGGTCGTCCACCAGGAAGCCGCCGCGCTCGCCGCGCTCCAGACCGGACGGTTCGGCGAGGTCGTCGCGGGGCCGGACGCCGGCCGAGAAGACGACGAGGTCCGTCTCCACCACCGAGCCGCCGGCCAGCCGCAGCCCGCCGGCCCGGCCGTCCGGGCCCGGCTCGATCGCCTCCGTCACGGCCCCGCAGTGCACGGTCACCCCGAGGTCCGAGACGAGGTCCGCCAGGACCTCGCCGCCGCCCGCGTCGAGCTGGACGGCCATCAGCCGGGGCGCCATCTCCACCACATGCGTCCGCAGACCCAGGGCGCGCAGCGCGTTCGCGGCCTCCAGGCCGAGCAGACCGCCCCCGATGACCACCGCCGGCCGGCCCGCCCGCCCCTGGGCGGCGGCCCGTATCGCGTCGAGGTCCTCGATCGTGCGGTAGACGAAACACCCGGGCAGCTCGCGGCCCGGCACCGGCGGCACGAACGGGCGCGAGCCGGTGGCCAGCACCAGCGCGTCGTACGCGACCCGCGTGCCGTCCGCCGTGACGACCTCGCGGGCCGCACGGTCGAGCGCCGCGGCCGGCGTGCCGAGCCGCAGGTCCACCAGCGGATCCGCGAGGAACGCCTCGTCGACCAGGGACAGTTCGGCGGCGCTCCGGCCCTCCAGGTACGAGGTGAGCGCGACCCGGTCGTACGCCGGGCGGACCTCCTCGGCCAGGACGACCACCCGCCAGACGCCCTCGCGGTCGCGGGACCGCAGATCCGCGGCCAGCCGGTGGCCCACCATGCCGTGGCCCACCACCACCAGGGTCTTGCTCGTCATGCCGCCTCCAACACGGTCCGCACGGTCTTCACACAGGTGCCGCAACCCGTGGTCGCCCGGGTCGCCGCGGCGACGCCGCCGAGCCCCCGGGCACCGCCGCGCAGGGCGGCCAGCAGGGCCGCCTTGGTGACGTTGTTGCAGCGGCAGATCACCGCGTCGTCCGGCAGCTCGACCGGCCCGAGCGGCGTCGGATCCGTGCCCAGCAGCAGCGACAGCAGGCCGGACGGCACCGGCAGATCCCGGTCGTACAGCTGGGTGACGTCGGCGATGCCACGCGGCAGACCGCACAGCACCGCGCCCGCCAGCCGGCCGTCACGCACCGCGAGTTCGGCGACCCTGCCGTGCGCGGGGTCCGACAGCCGCACCCGCTCTGCACGCTCGTCGAGCGTGCCCATCGCGACGAGGTCGAGGCCGGGCACCCGGGGCCGGACCACGGACCGCGTGCCCCGGTAACCGCCGCGGCCGGTGGCGATGAACCCGGCCAGCGCCTCGGCCTGCTCCCACGCGGTCGTGACGAGACCGGGCGCGCCCCGCGGATGCTCCGCGCAGTCACCGATGGCGTGGATGCGCGGGTCGCTGGTGCGCAGCAGGTCGTCGACCAGGACACCCGATCGCACCGCCAGCCCCGCCTCCCGCGCCAGCCCGGTCTCCGGCTCGACACCGGCGCACCGCAGCACGACGTCGGCCCCCAGGGGCTCGCCGCTGTCCAGCGTCACCTTGCCGTCGTCGATCCGCTCGACCAGGCTCTCCAGCCGGACGGCGACACCCTGTTCGATCAGGTGCGCGGCCAGCAGCTCCGCGGCGGCCGGGTTGAGCCGGCTCTCCATCAGATGGGCGTTGGGGTGCACCAGGGTCACCTCGCGGCCGGCCCTGCGCAGGGCCAGCGCCGCCTCGACGCCCAGCACGCCGCCGCCGACGACCGCGACGGCACCCTCCGCGAGCCCCTCGCAGTCGGCGAGGGACCGCAGCGTGCGCATGCCGTCGCCGGACCGCGGCCGGGCCCCGGTCGCCAGGACCAGCACGTCGTAGCCGTACTCCTCGCCGTCCTCGGTGGACACGACGCGCCGCCGCCGGTCGACGGCGACGGCGCGGGCGTTGAGCCGGACCGTCACGGACGGGGGCAGCGGCGGCAGCGCGAGTTCGGCGGGGGAGAGGGTCCCGTCGAGCACGGACGGGAGCAGCACCCGCTGGTAGGCCGGCACCGGCTCGGCGCCCAGGACCGTGACCGGCCCCGGGAAGCCGTGCCCGGCGCACAGCCGTTCGGCCAGCCGGTGGGCGGCCGGTCCGTTGCCGACGATCAGCACCCTGGTCATCCCGGCTCCTCACACGCGTCGGCGCACGGTTCGATCCGCACCGCGCACACCTTGAACTCCGGCATGCGGCTGACCGGATCGAGGGCCGGGCTCGTGATCAGGTTCGCCCGCCCCTCGCCCGGGAAGTGGAACGGCAGGAAGACCGTGTCCCTGCGCAGCCCGGCGGCGAGCCGCACCCGCGCCACCGTGCTGCCGCGCGCCGAGCTGACCCTGGCCTGCGCGCCCTCGCGCAGCCCGGCCCGCACGCGCCGTACCGTCAGTCGCAGCGCATGGACGTCTACAAGGACGTGGCGGCGAAGCTGCTGGAGTCCGGCCACGCGTACCGCTGCT
>NZ_JBFAPH010000458.1:0-3929 GCF_040675635.1 Streptomyces sp. NPDC049577 | reverse complement strand
GCAGCCAGGTTCGCGCGGTCGGCGCGCTCGGCCTCGGCCCGGGCCATCGCCTCGCGCAGGGCGCGGTCGGCTCGGTCACGGCGCAGGCAGCGGCGCAGCGGCTCGGGGTCGAGCCCCTCGTTGCACGCACGGTGCAGCAGTTTCGCGAAGAGGTATTCGGGGTCGATGGTGAGCGCGCGGCTGAGGGCGACTCTCGCCTCGGGCTGGTCGCCGGTCGACCAGGCGACCCAGCCGGCGAGAGTGAGGGGTGCGGTGGCGTGCTCGGCGTAGGGGTGCACGCAGCGGCGGGCGAGAGCGCGCCAGGCCCGTAGGACGGCGGGGGCCTGGGGGCCCTCCATCCATTCCGCCGCGCGGTCCCGGGTGGTGCGGTCCTGCAGGCCGAGAATGATCGCCGCCGCCTCGTCGTGCGCGATCAGGGCGTCGTCGTGCGCGTCGGCCTCCGTGGGCGCGGCGGCGGGCGGGGCGTCGTGGAGGCGGCGGACGACCAGGCGGGCGAGCTCCAGGGTCTCCGTGCGGACGGTCGCGCGGGTCGTGCCGTCGAGCATGCGCGGGAGGAGGTCGGCCGCCGCCGCGTCAAGCGCCCGCTGCTGTTCCTCGGCCCGGGCGTCGGTGAGCGGGGTGAGGCGGGCTTCCATGTCCCGCAGGGTGCCGCGGACCTGGATGCCGGCGTAGGTGGCGGTCGCCGCCATGACCGTGGTTCCCGGCGCGGCGAGCGGCTCGCCGTCGGGTGGACAGCAGCCGTCGCCGGGGCAGCAGTAGGACCAGAAGCGGCCGTCGGAGAGGCACAGCGCCTCGAAGACGGGGACGTCCAGGCCGCCGCAGGAGATCCTCAGGCACTGGGCGAGGGGGCGCAGCCGCTCCATCACCTCGCGGCCGGTCTCGCCCGGGGCTGGGTCCTGGCAGAGGAAGAGGACGATGCCGTCGGGCCGGGCGCCGCGTTTGTTGCTGCCGGCGACGAGGGTTTCGGCCAGCTGATCACTGACGTCGGGCCATTCCTCCTCCCTCTCCGGGATCCCGAGCCTGAGCCGGCCGCCGAAGCGGCCCCGCTCGCCGTGCAGTGCCAGCAGGACGACGCTGTCGTTCGGATAGAAGCCCATCAAGTACGGGAGGGCGTCGGCGAGTTCGGCGGGGCTGCGGAGGGTGATCTGCGCTTCGGCGCCCGTCCCCCACGTGGAGGCGGAGGCGGCGGAAGGGACGGAGGGGCTCACTGATTCATCGCGCTGCGTCATGGACCGAGCGTCCCGTGTGACCGTCACTCTGCGCCACCCCTGTGGATAACTCCCCGCATATGGTCGTACTAATGCTGTGGACAACGACGTTCTCGCAGCTCAGACGCGGTCCGTGCCCGGCCCCGCACCAGGGCCGTTCGCGCGTTGTCAGTGCCCTCGTGTTGCATGGGGGCATGAGCAACGAAGACCTCCGCGCCTCGGCCGACGCCGTCCTCGCCCGGCTCGTCGGCGACACCACGGGTACCGCGGCGCTGCGCCCGGACCAGTGGCGTGCCATCGAAGCGCTGGTCGCGGAGCACCGGCGCACCCTGGTCGTGCAGCGCACCGGCTGGGGCAAGTCCGCCGTGTACTTCGTCGCCACCGCGCTGCTGCGCCGGCGCGGTGCCGGGCCGACGGTGATCGTCTCCCCCCTGCTGGCGCTCATGCGCAACCAGGTGGAGGCCGCAGCGCGGGCCGGGATCCACGCCCGGACGATCAACTCCTCCAACACCGAGGAGTGGGACACCGTCCAGGCCGAGGTGGCGGCCGGTGAGGTCGACGTCCTGCTCGTGAGCCCCGAGCGCCTCAACAACCCCGACTTCCGCGATCAGGTGCTGCCCAAGCTCGCCGCCGCCACCGGCCTGCTCGTGGTCGACGAGGCCCACTGCATCTCCGACTGGGGGCACGACTTCCGTCCCGACTACCGCCGGCTGCGCACCATGCTGGCCGAGCTGCCTCCCGGCGTCCCCGTCCTCGCCACCACCGCCACCGCCAACGCCCGCGTCACCGCCGACGTCGCGGAGCAACTCGGGACGGGCGAGGGCACGGAGGAGGCGCTGGTGCTCCGCGGGCCGCTCGACAGGGAGAGCCTGAGCCTGCACGTCCTGCCGCTCCCGGACGCCGCACACCGGCTGGCCTGGCTCGCCGACCACCTCGACGAGCTGCCCGGCTCCGGCATCGTCTACACCCTCACCGTGGCCGCCGCCGAGGAGGTCACGGCCTTCCTCCGCCGACGCGGGCACACCGTCTCCTCCTACACCGGCAAGACCGAGAACGCCGACCGCCAGCAGGCGGAGGAGGACCTCCTGCACAACCGGGTCAAGGCGCTCGTGGCCACCTCCGCGCTCGGCATGGGCTTCGACAAGCCGGACCTCGGCTTCGTGGTCCACCTGGGTTCGCCCTCCTCCCCCATCGCCTACTACCAGCAGGTCGGCCGCGCGGGCCGCGGCGTGGAGCACGCCGAGGTGCTGCTGCTCCCCGGCCGCGAGGACGAGGCGATCTGGTCCTACTTCGCGTCCCTGGCCTTCCCGTCGGAAGAGCTGGTGCGCCGCACGCTGGACGTGCTGGCCGCGGCCGACCGCCCGCTCTCGCTGCCGGCCCTGGAGCCCCTGGTCGAGCTGCGGCGCTCCCGGCTGGAGACCATGCTCAAGGTCCTCGACGTGGACGGCGCCGTGCACCGGGTGCGCGGCGGCTGGACGGCCACGGGACGGCCGTGGACGTACGACGCCCGGCGGTACGCCTGGGTGGCGCGTCAGCGCGAGGCGGAGCAGCAGGCGATGCGGGAGTACGCGGCGACGACCGCGTGCCGGATGGAGTTCCTGCGGCGGCAGCTGGACGACGAGGCCGCCGCGCCGTGCGGCCGGTGCGACAACTGCGCGGGGCCGCGGTTCACGGCCGGTGTGTCCGACGGCGCGCTGGACGCCTCGCGGGGAGAGCTGGCCCGTCCCGGCGTGGAGGTCGAGCCGCGCAGGATGTGGCCGACGGGCATGCCGGCCGTCGGTGTCGAGCTCAAGGGCCGCATCCCCGCGGGCGAGCAGGCCTCGCCCGGCCGGGCCCTCGGACGGCTCTCCGACATCGGCTGGGGCAACCGGCTGCGGCCGCTGCTCGCCCCGCAGACGCCGGACGGCCCGGTGCCGCCAGACGTGGCCGACGCTGTCGTGACCGTCCTGGCCGATTGGGCCCGGGGACCGGGCGGTTGGGCGTCCGGCGCGCCCGGCGCCGCGGCCCGCCCGGTGGGCGTGGTCACCGTCGCCTCACGCACCCGTCCGCGCTTGATCGGGTCGCTCGGCGAGCACATCGCCGCGGTCGGCCGCATGCCCCTGCTCGGCAGCATCGAGTACCGCCCCTCGGGCGACGGCGAGCGCCCCTCGCGCACCAACAGCGCGCAGCGCCTGCGTGCCCTGGACGGGGCGCTGACCGTGCCGCCGGCCCTCGCCGGGGCGCTGGAGTCGGCAGGCGGCCCGGTGCTGCTCGTGGACGACCTGACGGATACGGGGTGGACTCTCGCCGTGGCCGCGCGGCTGCTGCGCCGGGCCGGAGCCGGGGAGGTGTTCCCCCTGGTACTGGCCGTACAGGGCTGAGAGCGGCGGGACAGGGCGGTCGCGGGGGGGTGCCGGCGTGGCCGCCGGGCCGGAAGCGGAACCGCCGGATACCGGTCAGCGACGGAGTCCTGGCGCCAATTGATCGTTGCCGCACGACCGCTGCGACCGCGAGAATTGGACCGGCTCCCCGCTCCCGTCGTCCCAGGTCTCCGGGACCGCCGTAGCGGTGTGCCCGTGCCCTGCCTGCCCCTCCCGCCCAGGCCCGTGGGCGTGCGGACGAAGGGAGAATCATGGCCTTCGGTTTGGCCCCGCCGGCGTCAGCCGACTCCGCTCCCCGCCACGGCAGGCTGATCGAACCGGCCGAGTGGACCGCCGCCGGGGTGCCCCTGCTGCGCGACCC
>NZ_JBFAPH010000457.1:0-3959 GCF_040675635.1 Streptomyces sp. NPDC049577 | reverse complement strand
GCCGCCGCGCCCCCAACCGGTCAGATACGGGACAGGCTTTACGACCTCGTGCACGGTTGGCCGTGGCGCGTCGCCGGCCGTGCTGTGTCCTCGGGCGCAGGTGCCCGTCGTGGTCGGCCTGTCGGCCGGCGAGGCGGTCGGCCTGGAGGGGGACCGGCGGGCCGCTCTGGCCGTCGCCCGGTCCCTGCTGTGCCAGGCCGTGGTCGGCAGCGGCCCCGCGGACCTGACCGTGGCCGTCTTCACCGACCCCGACCGGCTCGCCGACTGGGACTGGACCAAGTGGCTGCCCCACGGCGCGGACCCCCAGTCCGGGACGGCCCGGCTGGTGGCGGCCGGCCCCGAACAGGCCGAGGCCCTGGCCCGGGCCCTGCTCACCGCCGCCCCGGCCCGCACCGAGGACCGGCCCGCACCCGTCCTGCTCGTCGTCGTGGACGGCGCCGCACTGCTGGAGGGCCGCCCCTGCCCCCTGCGCGACCTGCTCGCCGGCGGCTCCGTACGCTGCGGCGCCCTCGTGCTGACCACCCGGCTGCCCGCCCTGTGCACCACCGTCGTCACGGCCACCGCCAAGGGCTCCGGACGCGTCCGCGACGTGGCCTCCGGCCAGGTGACCGACGACGTGCTGCTGGCCGGCCTGCGCGCCCGCGAGGCACGGGAGACCGCCAGGGCGCTGGCCCGCTTCGAGGACCCCGAGCTGCGCGTCGAGGGAGCCGGACTGCCCGACCGGATCCCGCTGCTGCCCCTGCTCGACCTGCCCACCGTGGACGGCGCCGGCGTCGGCGAACGCTGGCGGCGGCGGGCCCCGCACCTGAGGGTCGGCGCCGTCCTCGGCGTCAGCGAACGCGACCTGTTCACCGTCGACCTCGACGACGACGGACCGCACGCCCTGATAGCCGGCACCACCGGCTCGGGCAAGAGCGAACTGCTGCGCACCCTCATCGCGAGCATGGCCGCCGACGCCGATCCCGAACACCTCACCTTCGCCCTCGTCGACTACAAGGGCGGCGGCGCCCTCGACGAGTGCGCCGAACTGCCGCACACCGTCGGCCTGGTCACCGATCTCGACGAGCAGCTCGGCGAACGCGCCCTGCGCTGCCTCGACGCGGAACTCCGCCACCGCGAACGCCTGCTGCGCGACGTCGGCCTGAGCCACATCCGCGACTACCAGCGGCTGCGCGACACCGGCCGCCGCGACCTCGAACCGATGCCCCGGCTCGCCGTCGTCATCGACGAGTTCGCCACCCTCGTCAAGGCCCTCCCGGACTTCGTCGACTCGCTCGTCGGCATCGCCCAGCGCGGCCGGACCCTCGGGGTCCACCTCGTCATGGCCACCCAGCGGCCCGCCGGATCGGTCAGCGACGCCATCAAGAACAACGTCAAACTCCGCATCGCGCTGCGCCTCGAAAGCACCGGCGATTCCCAGGACGTCATCGACAGCCCGGCCGCCGCCGGCATCGGCACCCGCCAGTGGGGCCGCGCCTACTACCGGCTCGGCGCACGCGAGGTCCTGCCCGTGCAGACCGCGCTGTCGACCGGCGTCACCCCACGGGCCGCGGTGACCGCCCCGGTGACGGCCGTACCGTTCCGGCTCGGCCTGCCCGTGGCGGACCCGTCCGCCGGCGGCACGGACGGCGAGACCGATCTGCGGCGGCTGGTCGCGGCCGCGCGGGAAGCCGCCGGCCTCGCCGGCTTCGCCCCACCCCGCCGCCCCTGGCCCGACCCGCTCCCCGGCACCGTCCCCCTCGCCGGCCTGCCCGCCCGGGCCGAACGCGGCCTCCACACCGACACCGCCGGACTGCCCGCCTGGGCACTCGCCGACGACCCGGAACGCCAGCGGCAGTACCCCGTCGGCTGGGACCCGGCAGCGGGAAACCTGCTCCTCTACGGCGGCGGAGGCTCCGGCATCTCCACCGCCCTGGCCGCGCTCGCCCTGACCGTCGCCGCCACCACCCCGCCCGGCCGGCACCACCTCTTCGTCCTCGACATGGGCGCCGGCGCCCTGGCCCCGCTGGCCGGACTCCCGCACACCGGGGCCCACATCGGCTCCGCCGAACGGGAACGGCAGATCCGCCTGATCAAACTCCTGCGCCGCGAGCTCGACGCCCGCAAGTCCCACCGCCCCGCCGACGGCCCCGACTGGCTGGTGCTCATCGACAACCTCGGCGCCCTCCTCGCGGACTTCGACAAGGACGTGGCCGGCATGAACCTCATCGACGAGCTCGCCCGCGTCTACGCCGACGGACCCGCCGTCGGCATCCGGTTCGCCGTCGGCGCCGACCGCGCCGGCGCCGTCCCCACCGCCTGGTCCGCCCTGACGCAGACCAAGGTCCTGCTGCGCCTGGCCGACCCCGGCGAGTACGGCTACTTCGACGTGCCCCGCGGCGCCGTCCCCACGTACGTCCCGGGCCGGGCCCTGGTGGCCGCCAACCGGCAGGTCATCCAGATCGGATGGCCCGGCGAGGACCTGACGGAGGCCGTCGCCCGTACCGCCGCCCGCCATCCCGGCGCCGTCCGCACCGCACCCGCGGTCGGACTGCTGCCCACGGACGTCCCCGCCACCGGCCTGACCGCCGCGACCGCCGCGGACCCCTGGTGGCTGCCGGTCGGCCTGGACGCCGACACCCTGGACCACGCCGGACTCCGGCTCCACGAACACGAACACGCCCTGATCGCGGGCCCCCAGCGGTCCGGGCGCAGCACGGCCCTGTGCACCCTCGCCCGGCTGGTCACGACCTGCGCCGGCACCCCGCCGCGCGTCGTCGCCCTCGCCCCGCGCCGCTCCCCGCTGCGGGACCTGCCCGGCCCGGTCACCGTCGTGACCGCGTACGACGCCCTGGAACAGGCCCTCCCGGCACCGGGGGAACCGACGCTCCTCCTCGTCGACGACGCGGACACGGTGGAGGACGCGGCCGGCGTCCTGGAACGCTGGCTCACCGCCGCCGGCCCCGGCAGCCATCTGATAGCGGCCGGCCGCGCCGACGCCCTGCGCCGCTCCTACGGCCACTGGACCCAGCGTGCCCGCGACAGCCGCTGCGGCGTGCTGCTCTGCCCCGACCACGACCTCGACGGCGACCTCCTCGGCACCGAACTCCCGCGCCACGACCGCATGCGCCCCCTGCCGGGCCGGGGCTATCTCGTCGTCGACGGTCTCGCGAGCGGTGTGCAGGTGGCGCGCTGACGCGCCGACGCGCGCGTTGCGCGGAAGGCCGACGGGTGTGCGCTCACGGTCAATGACGACGCGGCGGGGGAGCGGGAGAATTCCGGTGAGCGTTCACCCAGGGGGAACAGACGAATGCCACCCGACTACGACTTCGCGGCCGCCGACCAGCTGGGCCGGCAACTGGCGCAACTCGTCGACAAACTGGACTGGTTGATAAACCTGCGCACCGGCCGGCGCAAGGCCCTTCTCGGCACTGCGCACAGCGACAACTGGCAGGGCGGCAAACGGAACAAGTTCGAGAGTGAGTTCGCGCGGCAACAGGCCGCACTGATCGAGCTGAAGGCAGCGGCACGCACCTTGCAGGCAAGCGTGGCGCACGCCACGGAGCAGGCGCACGCCGCCCGGAAGAACGGGAATTAGGTACACGATCGGCATGGGTACGGTATCGGCGATCCCGGAGAACCTCCTCGCGTATTCCGACGCCTGCACGCACGGCGCGGAACAGCTCCGGACGTGGGTGCGGACGGTCCTGCAACCCGCGCTGCGGGCCTACGAGAAGGGCGGCGGCCTGTGCAGCGCCCTGGACGGGCAGGTCACCCGGCAGCTGACCGCCGCCCAGAGCACCGACCGGGATGTGCGGACGGTCGGCCGGGCGTTTCAGGAGACCCAGCACGGCGTCGTGACAGTCCGGAATTCCACCATGCCCGTCAGGGCCTCCGAGCAGGCCGTGAACGCGGCCTTCGACCTGCTCCGCGCCCAGGACGCGCACCGGGCACAGATGGACGCCGGGGCGGCGCTCGCC
>NZ_JBFAPH010000456.1:0-3977 GCF_040675635.1 Streptomyces sp. NPDC049577 | reverse complement strand
GCCAGCTTGGTGACGGTGTTCCAGTTGCGCCCCGTTCCCGGCTGCCCGAGGCGCCGCTCGGTGAGCACCTTGGCGAGCTTCGAGTCCCGGATCCCCTCGGCGCAGTACAGGTACAGCTCGCGCTCGCCCAGGGCGAACTCCTCCGGCGCGTACGCGGCGGGGTCCAGGTCCGCGACGCCGGCGGCATCGACCGGACGTGCGAAGAACGTCACCACGAACCGCGCCGGATCGACGTCCCGCCCGGCGAACGGACTGCCTTCCACGACACGCCGCAGATCGGCCGCATCGCGGACCATACAGGTCACCGAGAAGCCCAGCTCCCGCTCGATGGCCTGCTCCAGCTCCGCCGCCAGGGCCTCCGGCGCGGCGGCCGGGTGGGTGAAGACGGCGTTGCCGCTGTTGAGATGCGTACGAACGGCGCCACAGCCCAGGCCGGCGAGCAGCTCGCGGAGGGTCTGCATGGGGACGCGTTTCTTACCGCCGACGTTGATGCCGCGCAGGAGGGCTACGTATGTGGTCACGCCGGTCACCCTAGGACCTGTCCGGCGGCTCCTCGCCGGGGGTGCCGGCCCGGTGGGAACACCGCCGGTCCGGCGCGCCGTGGCCGGTCAGCCGTCCGCACGGACCAGCCGCACCGTCACCACCTCGAACGGCCGCAGGGCCAGCCGGACGCCGTCGTCCTCCACCCGGGCCGTCTCCCGCGGCCGCTCCAGCAGGTCGCACAGCGACGCGGACGCCACCGCGAAGCCCGCCGCCAGGCGGATCCGGGCCCGCCCGCCCAGCGACTCGTACAGCCGCACGACGACGTCCCCGCTGCCGTCGTCCGCCAGTTTGACCGCCGAGATCACCGCCGCGTCGTCGTCGACCCGGACCAGCGGCGGGACGCCCGTGCTCCCCGGGTCTCCCGGCACCCGCCGCTCCGGCAGATTGATGGCGTACCCCTCCCGCACCGCGTCCCGCACGGACGCGCCCGGCACCAGCGCGTACCGGAAGCGGTGCACGCCCCGGTCCGTGCGCGGGTCCGGGAAACGGGGGGCCCGCAGCAGGGAGAGCCGCACCGTGGTGGTCGTGCCGCCGCCGTCCGCGCGGACCGCGCGCGTCACGTCGTAGCCGTACGTCGAGTCGTTCACCAGCGCCACGCCCCAGCCCGGCTCCGCCAGATGCACGAACCGGTGCGCGCACGCCTCGAACTTCGCCGCGTCCCAGCTCGTGTTGGTGTGCGTCGGCCGGCACAGATGGCCGAACTGCGTCTCGGCCGCCACCCGGTCCGTGTGCACGTCCAGCGGGAACGCGGCCTTGAGGAACTTCTCCGTCTCCTGCCAGTCGACCTCGGTCTCCACGTCCACCCGGCGCACCCCGGCCGGCAGCGAGATCCGCTGCTCGACGCGCGAGGAGCCGAAGGCGCGCACGACGTGCACCGAGCCGTCGTCCGCCGCGCGCAGCGTCTCGGCGTCCGTCAGATCGGTGACCGTGTTGCGGTAGAAGTGATCGACGTCCCACGCGTCCCACATGTTCGGGAAGTCCTGGTGGAGCTGGAGCAGATTGCCGGCCGCCCCGGGGGCGAGCGTCTCCCGGGCGGCCTCCCGGTCGTACACCGAGACGAGCAGCCCGCGCCCGTCGACGGCGACCCGCAGCAGCCCGTTGTCCAGCACGAATCCGCCGCCCTCGCGCGGCTCCACGGCGACCGGCGCCGGAGCGGAGGGCACCGCCGGGGCGGCCCCCAGCGCGGGCACCCCGCCGCGCGCGTGCGGCGTCGCGTTGAACAGCACGGTCGCGCCCGGCGAGCCGTCCCCGGCCAGTGCCGCCAGCGCGCCCGCGATGATCTCCTCCAGCTCCTTCGCCACCGCCGCGTACGTCTGCGCCGCCTCGCGGTGCACCCAGGCGATCGACGTGCCCGGCAGGATGTCGTGGAACTGGTGCAGCAGCACGGTCTTCCACAGCCGGTCGAGGCGCTCGTACGGGTAGCGGAAACCGGTCCGCACGGCGGCCGTCGCGGCCCACAGCTCGGCCTCGTGCAGCAGGTGCTCCGAGCGCCGGTTCCCCTGCTTGGTCCTGGCCTGGCTGGTCAGCGTGGCACGGTGCAGTTCCAGGTACAGCTCGCCGGCCCACACCGGCGCGTGGGCGTACTCGGCGTGGGCCTTCTCGAAGAACGCCGACGGTTTCTCGAAGGCCACCCGCGCGGAACCCTCCAGATTGGCCAGCCGCCTGGCCCGGGCCAGCATCTCCCGGGTCGTCCCGCCGCCGCCGTCACCCCAGCCGGTCGGCGCGAGCGAGCGCGTCGCCCCGCCCTTCTCCCGGAAGTTGCGGACGGCGTGCGCGAGCTCCTTGCCGGACAGCTGCGCGTTGTAGGTGTCGATCGGCGGGAAGTGCGTGAAGACGCGCGTGCCGTCGATGCCCTCCCACCAGAACGTGTGGTGCGGGAACTTGTTGCTCCGGCTCCAGGAGATCTTCTGCGTCAGGAACCACTTCGCCCCGGCCAGCTTCACCAGCTGCGGCAGCGCCGCCGAATAGCCGAAGCTGTCCGGCAGCCACACCTCCTCCGTCTCGATGCCGAACTCCTCCAGGAAGAAGCGCTTGCCGTGCACGAACTGCCGCGCCAGCGCCTCCCCGCCGGGCATGTTCGTGTCGGACTCCACCCACATGCCGCCGACCGGCACGAAGCGGCCCTCCGCGACCGCCTTCTTCACCCGCGCGTACACCTCGGGCCGGTGCTCCTTGATCCAGGCGAACTGCTGGGCCTGCGACATGGCGTAGACGAAGTCCGGCTCGTCCTCCAGCAGCGCGGTCATGTTCGCGGTCGTACGCGCCACCTTGCGGACCGTCTCGCGCAGCGGCCACAGCCACGCCGAGTCGATGTGGGCGTGCCCGACCGCGCTGATCCGGTGGGCCGAGGCGTGCGCCGGGGAGGCGAGCACGCCCGCCAGCGGCTCGCGCGCCCGCGCTGCCGTGCCGCCCACGTCCTGGAGGTCCACGGTGTCCAGGGCCCGCTCGACCGCCCGCAGGATCTCCCAGCGGCGCGGCGAGTCGACCGGCAGCTCGGTCATCAGCTCGCCCAGCACCTCCAGGTCCTGCACGAGCTCCCACACGGTCCGGTCGAAGACGGCGAGGTCCATGCGGGCCAGCCGGTAGCGCGGCGCCGCGTCCGCCGTCTCGCGGTCGCCCAGCTCCGTGGGGACGAACGGGTGGTAGTCGAGGATCACCGGGTTGGAGGACGCCTCGATGTGCAGCAGCACCGGCTCCCCGCCGCTCACCCGCTCGCCGATCCGCACCCACTGGTTGCGCGGGTTGAGGCCCTTCACCGGGGAGCCGTCCGGCCGGTAGACCAGCCCCTCGCACTGGAAGCCGGGCATGTTCTCGTCGAACCCCAGGTCGAGCAGCGCCTCGACGGTACGGCCCGCCCATTCCCGCGGCACCGTCCCGGACACGGTGAACCAGCTGGTGCCCCAGGGCGGGCCCCACGCCGCGCCGGCCTCGATCGGCGTCCGCTCGCCCGCCAGGCCCTCCGCGACGGACACGGGCTCGCCCGGCGCGTGCCACACCCCGACGGACAGCGGCACCGACACGGGGTGGACGGCCGGGCGGATGCGCTCCTTGAGGACCCGCTCCAGACGGGCCTCGGTGATGGTGCGGTCGTTGTGCATCGACGCGAGTCCTTACGGGAGGTCCACCGGGCCGGCCGGCGGAACGGGGGGCTACCAGGGGCTACCAGCGGAGGGTGACGGACGCGGGGGCCGAGGCGGCGTACAGCTCGTCGACGGCGCGCACCTCGACGCGGGTGGCCGCCTCCTCGGCCGTACGGCGCAGCGCGGGAACGTAGTAGGCATGCCCGCAGGTGCCGCCGAGGAAGCGGAAGCCGCCGCCCGGCAGGACCTGCCGCAGCTCGTAATGGCGCACGGGCCCGCTTGCCGCGCCCCAGGCCAGCCGCAGCGCCGCCGTGCCGTCGGGTGCGCGCCGGACGGCGGTGACGGCCGGCCGGC
>NZ_JBFAPH010000455.1:0-3993 GCF_040675635.1 Streptomyces sp. NPDC049577 | reverse complement strand
GCACGGGCAGCCGCACCACCGTCCCGCACGAGCAGCCGAACTCCGGGCGCGGCCACTGCCCCTGCCGGTCGCAGGCGGGGCAGCGCACCTCCACCCAGGAGTCCCGCCACGAGCGCCGCTCCAGTAACTCCGGCGCCGCGTCGGGGAGGACGGGCACGGTCAGCGGCGCCCCGCAGGCGCAGGGGAAGGTGGGCGGAATGAAGGAGTGCTCCCGGCGGCAGGTCGGGCAGTGCACCGGCACGCTCTTGGCCATCGTCGGCTCCAGCGAGATGTCCGTAGGGGTGTGGGGTACCCCATCGTCCACGATGCGGGCGTGCGCCGGGAGCGAATCGCGAAGCGCGGCGGAGGGGATTCCGGGGGAATTCCGGACGGATTCCGGACGGCGGCACCCGGGGCGCGACAGGACAGGTGCGGGCACCGCCGCCCGGAGCTTCGGGGCCGTCCCCGCTCAGGGAAGCGGCTCGTACTCCCGGACCGCGTCGATGTCCGTGCCGTGCGGGGTGTTCGCCTCGCGCTCGATCATGATCTCGACCAGGACCGGACGCGAGGTCGCGACCGCCTCCTTGCGCGCCCACTCGACGGCCGGCCGGATGTCCCCCGGTTCCACGACCCGGCGCGCCGAACAGCCGTACGCGCGCATGACGGCGACGTTGTCGGTGCCCGTCTCGTCGTAGTGCAGGTCCACCTGGTAGTTCATGCCGTAGCCGATCGACGCCTGCCGGATCAGGCCCAGATACTCGTTGTTGAGCATGATCAGCACGTACGGCACGTCGTACTGGGCGGCCACGGCCAGTTCCTCGACCGTGTACTGGAAGCTGTAGTCGCCGACGATGCCCACGACCTCGGCATCCGGCCGGCCCAGCGACCGCAGGGCCTTCTTGACGCCGATCGCCGCCGGGATCTCCCAGCCCAGCGGCCCCGCCTGACCGCAGACCTGGTAGTGGCGCGGCCGGTGCGCCTTCTGATGCTGGCCGCCCCAGATCTGGTACAGCCCGATGGCCGTCACGAAGTACGTGTCCTCGCCGAAGATCTCGTTGATCTCCCGGTAGACGCGCGGGGCCTTGATGGGGACGGTGTCGAAGTCCTCGCGGCGCAGCAGGGTCCGCTTGAGGTGCCGGCAGCGCTCGCGCCAGGCGGCCGGGACGGCCGCGCCCGTCCCGCGGCGCCGCGCCGCCTCCAGCAGCGCGGCCAGGAACAGCCTGGCGTCGGAGACGATCCCGAGGTCCGGTTCGACGACCCGGCCGAGCTGCCCCGGCTCGACGTCCACCTGCACGAACGTCCGCCCGCCCCGGTAGACGCCCAGGTCCGCGCCCGTGTGCCGGTCGCCGAAGCGGGCACCCACCGCGAGCACGAAGTCCGCCTCCAGGAACGAGGCGTTGGCGTACCGCTGCGAGGTCTGGATGCCGGTGGTGCCCATGTTGAGCTCGTGGTCGTCCTCGACGGCTCCCTTGCCCATGAGCGTCACCTGGAACGGCACCCGCAGATACTCCACCAGGGCACGGAGTTCCGCCGCCGCCTCCGCAAGGATCACCCCGCCGCCCGCCAGCACCAGTGGCCGGTCGGCCGCCAGCAGCAGGTCCAGCGCGGCCTCGACGCGCGGCGGGTGCGGGGCCACGACCGGCACCGGCAGCGGGGCGTCGAGCGCCGGGTCGTAGCGGATCTCCCGCCGCGCGATGTCCACCGGGATGTCGATCAGGACCGGCCCCGGACGGCCCTGCCGCGCGATCCGGAAGGCCTCCCGGAAGGCCCAAGGGATCTGTGCCGCCTCCTTGATCTGCACGGCCCACTTGGTCACCGGGCGCACGATCTCCACGATGTCGACCGCCTGGAACGCCTCCTGGTGCAGCTTCGTCGACACGGCCTGACCGGTGACGCAGAGCATCGGCACGGAGTCGGCGAACGCGGTGTACAGGCCGGTGACGAGATTGGTGCCGCCCGGCCCGGACGTCGCGAGGGCCACGCCGACCTTGCCGTTGGTACGGGCCCAGCCGTCGGCCATGTGCGTGGCACCCTCCTCGTGCCGGACGACGAGGTGCTCGATGCCGCCGACGGCCTCCATGGCCTGGTAGAGGGGCAGGATCGCGGCGCCGGGACAGCCGAAGGCGATATCGACGCCCTCGTCCTTCATGATGTGCACGGCCGCGTGCATCGCGGGCATGTTGATCATGGATTCGGTCAGCCTTTCGGTGTGAGCCCGGAGAGGCGCTCGACCCCGCGCAACAGCGCCGAGTGGTCGAGCCCGCCGTCCCCCTGGGCGCGGGCGGCGGCCACGAGGCTCGCGGCCAGCGAGCCGAGCGGCACGGCGGCACCGACCTCGCGGGCGGCGGCGGTGACGATGCCCATGTCCTTGTGGTGCAGGTCGATGCGGAAGCCGGGCGGGTAGGAGCGCCGGAGGAAGTTCTCCCGCTTGCGGCCGAGCACGGCGGAGCCGGCCAGCCCGCCGCCGAGCACGTCGAGCGCGGCGGGAAGGTCCACGCCGGACTTCTCCAGGAAGACGACCGCCTCGGCGCACGCCTGGATGGTCACGGCGACGATCAGCTGGTTGGCCGCCTTGACGGTCTGCCCGGCGCCGTGTGCTCCGCACCGCACGACGGTCGTGCCCAGCACGTCGAACAACGGGCGCGCGGCGTCGAAGTCCTCCTGCTCGCCGCCGACCATGACGGACAGCGTGCCCTCGACGGCTCCGGCTTCGCCGCCGGAGACGGGGGCGTCGAGTACGCGTATCCCTTGCCTTTGCCCTTGCCGGGCGAGGGAGATGGAGGTACGGGGGGTGACCGTCGACATGTCGATGAACAGCGCGCCGGGGCGGGCATGCGCGAGCACACCGGTGTCGCCGTAGGCGACGGCTTCGAGGTCGGGGTCGGCGGGGAGCATGGTGACGACGATGTCCGCGTGGCGGACGGCGTCGGGGACGGATGTGGCGGGCGTGCCGCCCGCTGCCGCGAGTTGTTCGAGCTTTTCGGGTTCGAGGGTGTGGCCGGTGACGGGATATCCGGCCTTGAGGAGATTACGGGCCATGGGCAGGCCCATGATTCCCAGGCCGATCCAGGCGATGGTGGGCATGTGCGGGTCCTTTCGAGGGGTGGCTTTTCCCCGATCCCGCCCCGTTACGGCCGATGGTCCGGTTCCTACAACCGGGGTGCACCACTCGGCCCAGAGGACCGGGGGTTCGGGGGCGGAGCCCCCCAAAGAAACGGGAAGGGGCGGGTCAGGGGCAGGAAAAGCGTTCTGACCGCAACCAGTCGAAACGGTCAGGCCCGGAATCCCGGTACTCCAGCCCGACCCAGCCGTCATAGCCGGCCTTCTCCAACTCCTCGAAGACGCCGGCGAAGTCCAGCCCACCGGTCCCCGGCGCGCCCCTCCCGGGCGCGTCCGCGATCTGGATGTGCCCCGCCCGCCCCCCGAACTCCGCCACAGCGCCCCGCACATCCGCTCCTCCCGCCGCCACGTGGTACAGATCCAGCAGCAGCCGCGCATTGTCCAGCCCCGTCGCCGCATTGACCGCGTCGACGACCTCCGCCGCCCTCGCCGTGTCCGTGATCGGATACGTCGGCGACTCCGCCGCGTTGAGGGCCTCGATCAGCAGCACCGCCCCCACCCGGTCGGCCGCCCGCGCGGCCGGCGCGAGGTTGTCCAGGGCGAGCGCGTCCTGCACCGCGGGCTCGACGCCCGGGACGCGGTTTCCGTAGAGGGCGTTGAGCGCCCCGCAGCCCAGCGAGTGGGCGAACTCGGCCGCCACCTCCACGTTCGCGCGGAAGCGCGCCGACTCCTCGCCCGGAATCGAGAGCGCGCCCCGGTCCGGGCCGGGCAGCCGGCCCGCGTAGAAGTTGAGGGCGACGAGTTGCGTGCCGGCACGGCGCAACGCATCGCGCAGCGCGGAGAGTTCGGACTCGGGTGGAGCCGGCGAGCCGGGCCAGGGCCACCACAGCTCGACGGCCGTGAAACCGGGAGACGACGGAGATGATGCCGAGGGTCAGCGCCCGGTACCGGCGG
>NZ_JBFAPH010000454.1:0-4005 GCF_040675635.1 Streptomyces sp. NPDC049577 | reverse complement strand
TGGTCCTTCGTCCGCGACGACCAGCCCCTCGCCGACACGGCCCGGCAGGTCGCCCTGGCCCTGCGCGACGAGGTGAACGACCTGGAGGCCGCCGCTCGGCCGATTGAGTCACCCTTGCCCGTCTCACCGCGCACGGCCATTCGCACCCGCAGCCGTACGAGAGACGATGCACCAAGCTTTACCCGCTGTGCGCGCTCTTATTCACACGGTTGCCATGACCGGAATGCCGCCGGATGCCCCTACTTGCCCGCCAGAAGATTCTTCAGCCTCTTGCCCCGCTTGGGCTTCGCCTCCACACCGCCGAAGAGCGCGAAGCCCGTGACGACGACGACCGGGGCGTCGGGGTCGGTGGCCTCGACGGTCTTGACGTCGAAGCCACCGAAGATGCCATGACCACCCCTGGAGTGCAGGGAGACGTTCTCCGGGAGCTTGATCTCGATGCCGCCGAAGATCGCGGAGGCGTTGATCACGATCTCCCGGTGCTCGAAGACGGCCTCCGTGAGGTCGATCTCCACGCCGCCGAACAGCGCCAAGGCGTTCGTGCGCGCACTCACCCTCCAGCGCCCCTTGCGCATCGCGCCACCGAACACGGCCACGAGGTTCTCGGGCTCGCCGGCGCCCGGGCGCACGGAAGCGCCGTACGGGCGCGCGGAGGCGGACGCCTCGGCGGGGCGCTGCCCCTCCGGCAGGTCGCGCACCAACGGCTCGAGTTCGGCGAGCGTCTTGGCGCTGTAGACCGCGCCGATGCGCTCGGTGTGCTCCTCGGCGGTGAGCCGGCCGTGCGCCAGCGCCTCGCGCAGGATGTCGGCGATCCGGTCGCGGTCGGCGTCGGAGGCGCGCAGCGCGGGCTCCGCCGGCCGCTTCTCCAGGGAGGTCTTCGGGGTGTTCTCGAGAGAGGGCTCGTCCACGGCACCAGCGTAGCCAAACGCGATAGATCGCGATAGTCAGCTGACGCACTGAGCCTTACCTCACAGACCGGCCGCCGCCGGCGCGGCCTACTCTGGAGGGCGCTGTCGAGGAAGCCAGCACCATCATCCGCAGAGTGAGGGAAATCGCCGCGATGTCTCGGCCCGAGTTTGCCTATACCGATCTCCTGCCCCTGGGCGAGGACAACACGCCGTACCGTCTGGTCACCTCCGAGGGCGTGTCGACCTTCGAGGCCGACGGCCGCACCTTCCTCAAGGTCGAGCCCGAGGCGCTGCGCAAGCTCGCCGCCGAGGCCATGCACGACATCTCGCACTACCTGCGCCCGGCCCACCTGGCCCAGCTGCGCAAGATCCTCGACGACCCCGAGGCGTCCCCGAACGACCGCTTCGTCGCCCTCGACCTGCTGAAGAACGCCAACATCGCGGCGGCCGGCGTGCTCCCGATGTGCCAGGACACCGGCACCGCGATCGTCATGGGCAAGCGCGGCCAGAACGTCCTGACCGAGGGCGGGGACGAGGAGGCGCTCTCGCGCGGCGTCTTCGACGCGTACACCAAGCTGAACCTGCGCTACTCGCAGATGGCCCCGCTGACCATGTGGGAGGAGAAGAACACCGGCTCCAACCTCCCCGCGCAGATCGAGCTCTACGCGACGGACGGCGGCGCCTACAAGTTCCTCTTCATGGCCAAGGGCGGCGGCTCGGCCAACAAGTCCTTCCTCTACCAGGAGACGAAGGCCGTCCTCAACGAGGCGAGCATGATGAAGTTCCTGGAGGAGAAGATCCGCTCGCTCGGTACGGCCGCCTGCCCGCCGTACCACCTGGCGATCGTCGTCGGCGGCACCAGCGCGGAGTACGCGCTGAAGACCGCCAAGTACGCCTCCGCGCACTACCTCGACGAGCTGCCGGAGGAGGGCTCCCCGCTGGGCCACGGCTTCCGCGACAAGGAGCTGGAGCAGAAGGTCTTCGAGCTCACCCAGAAGATCGGCATCGGCGCCCAGTTCGGCGGCAAGTACTTCTGCCACGACGTCCGCGTCGTCCGTCTGCCGCGCCACGGCGCGTCCTGCCCGGTGGCCATCGCGGTCTCCTGCTCCGCCGACCGCCAGGCCCTGGCGAAGATCACGCCCGAGGGCGTCTTCCTGGAGCAGCTGGAGACGGACCCGGCGCGCTTCCTGCCGGAGACGACGGACGAGCACCTGGACGCGGACGGCGACGTCGTCAAGATCGACCTCAACCGTCCGATGGACGAGATCCTGGCCGAGCTCACCAAGTACCCGGTCAAGACCCGTCTCTCGCTGACCGGCCCGCTGGTCGTCGCGCGCGACATCGCGCACGCGAAGATCAAGGAGCGGCTGGACGCGGGCGAGGAGATGCCGCAGTACCTGCGCGACCACCCGGTCTACTACGCGGGCCCGGCCAAGACCCCCGAGGGTTACGCCTCCGGCTCCTTCGGCCCGACCACGGCCGGCCGCATGGACTCCTACGTCGAGCAGTTCCAGGCCGCCGGCGGCTCCAAGGTCATGCTGGCCAAGGGCAACCGCAGCAAGCAGGTCACCGACGCGTGCGGCACGCACGGCGGCTTCTACCTGGGCTCCATCGGCGGCCCGGCGGCGCGCCTGGCGCAGGACTGCATCAAGAAGGTCGAGGTCCTGGAGTACGAGGAGCTCGGCATGGAGGCCGTCTGGAAGATCGAGGTCGAGGACTTCCCGGCGTTCATCGTCGTCGACGACAAGGGCAACGACTTCTTCGTCGACCCGGCCCCGGCCCCGACGTTCACCAGCATTCCGGTGCGCGGCGGCAACTGACGCGGCCGATCGCCGGACGGGCTCGGCAGAGCCCGTCCGGCGCACCGGTCATGCGAAGCGCTGACCGGCCGAGCCGTCACACTTCTGGAGCCGGACCGCGTCCTTGGCGCCGGTGAGCGTCAGACACAGTTCCTGGGCCGCCGCCGGCCGGAACGTTTCGCCGCTCTTCACGAACTGCTGGTTCGCCCCGCCGTGGCAGTTCCACAGCACCAGGGCCGCCCCGGCCGTGTACTTCGCGCCGGGCACGTCCACGCACCGGTCCTGCGTCAGCGCGGTGTGCAGGGACTTCTGCCCCTCGTCGTACCACCACTGCTGGTTGCGGCTGCCCGAGCAGTCCCAGCCGCCGACCTCCGTGCCGTTGGAGCTGGACGCGCCGTACGCGTCGACGCACGTCCCCGTGGCCGCGCTCTTCAGCGGCCGGTACGCGTCGTCCCAGGCCCCCTTGTAGAGCACCGGTGTGCCCGTGCTCGCCGGGTCGGTGCAGGACGCCTCCTGGTAGCCGGCCTGGTACAGCTGCGTGAGGCAGGACGCGAAGGCGCCGTGGCCGCGGTAGTTGGGGTGGAAGGACTGCCGGACGGAGTTGGAGTCCGGGGGGAAGGGGTTCGACAGGTCGATCCACAGCCCGCGCGCCCAGGTGTCCTCCATGCACACCTCGTGCCCGTGGAAGAGCCGCGAGTTGTCGAGGTAGATCGCGCCCGTGTCCCGCGCGGCCTGGCGCATGCCCCGCTCGAACGCGGGCACGGCGTAGTTGCGGCCCCACGCCGCGTCGGCGGTGTAACCGACGCAGCCGCCGGGGAGCTTGCCGGGGTAGTTCGGGTTGTCCTCGATGTCGGGCCCGATGGGGCTCGGGTAGCCCATGACGACGAGCTTGTAGTCCCCGCCCGCGTAGCCCGCGTCCGTCATCACCTTGCGCAGGTCGCGGACGGTCTGCTCGACCTTGGGCACCAGGCCGTCGACCCGGGCCTGCCAGCCGGGCCCGTACTTCGGCTCACAGGTGCCCTGGAGCAGCAGGTAGCGCTCGACGCAGTCGGTCATCACCGGACCGAACTGGAGGTCGTCGTTGGCCCCGGCGACCAGCAGCACCAGCTTCACCCGTGTGTTGCGCGCCTTGATCGCGAGGGCGTCGCTCTGCACCAGCTCGTCCGCGTACTGCTTGCTGCCGCCTATGCGGATGTTCGCGGTACCGGCCCCCGAGCAGGCCACGTTGTAGGTGACGTCCGCCGGGATGCCCGTGCGGTGGATGGCCGAGTCCGGTGAGCGGTGACACCAGTTGTCCG
>NZ_JBFAPH010000453.1:0-4017 GCF_040675635.1 Streptomyces sp. NPDC049577 | reverse complement strand
GCCGGGGCCGGGGCACCGGCCCGCATCGCCCGCAGCGCGGCCGCGCACAGCGCAGCGGCGACGACGCCCGGGACGACCAGCAGGGGAGTGGCGCGCAGACCGCCGGCGGCGACGACGGCGGAGACCGCGAGCGGGGCGGCGGCGAAGCCGATGTTGCCGCCGAGGGAGAACCAGCCCATCGCGGCGTGGCTGCCGCGCCCGGCCTCGCGCGCCACCCGGGCGGCCTCCGGGTGGTAGGCGGCGACACCGGTCCCGGAGACGGCCACCGCCGCAAGGGTGAGGGCGTAGGAGCCCGCGACGCCGCTCAGGGCGACGCCCACGCCGCCGACCAGCGTGCTCACCGGCAGCAGCCACGGCACAGGCCGTTTGTCGGTGAGCGCCCCGAACAGCGGCTGCACCACCGACGACAGCAGGGAGGCGGCCAGCACGACGCCCGAGGCCGCGGCATAGGTGTAGGCGCGCTCCGAGACGAAGAAAGGCACCAGCGCGGCCACCGCTCCCTGGTACACGTCCACGCAGGCATGGCCCACGGACAGCAGGGCGAGGGACCGGTCGCGAGAGGGAATCCGTATCGTCGGCACGCCTTGATCGTGGCCGGGCCACCGGGTGTCGCGCTTCCGATAAATTGCCGACCGATGCCGAACATCCGCCACACCCCGCAGGCCCCCACCGACGCGCGGACCCTCGCCGCCGGCGCGCACATCGACGCGCACCGCCACGACGACCACCAGATCGTCTACGCGGGCTCCGGCGTCGTGGCCGTCACCACCGACGCCGGCACCTGGTTCGCGCCCGGCACCCGCGCCCTGTGGGTCCCTGCCGGAACCGTCCACGCCCACCGCGCCCACGGCCGGCTACGGCTGCATCTGGTCGGCCTGCCCGCCGGCGAGAACCCCCTCGGCCTGCACGCCCCCACCGTGCTCACCGTCGGCCCGCTGCTGCGCGAGCTGATCGTCGCCTGCACGACCGACCCCGGCGGCACCGGTCCCGAACGCCGCCGCCTGCGCGCGGTGCTGTGCGACCGGCTGCGCGCCTCCCCGCAGCAGCCCGTACAACTGCCCGCCCCGGCCGACCCCCGCCTGGCGGCCGTCTGCGCGATCGTCCACCACGACCCCGCGGACCCCCGCACCCTCGCCTCCCTCGCGGCCGCGACCGGAACCGGCGAACGTACCCTCAGCCGGCTCTTCCGGGCCGAACTCGGCATGACCTTTCCCCAGTGGCG
Source organism: Streptomyces sp. NPDC049577 (assembly GCF_040675635.1). NCBI lineage: Bacteria > Bacillati > Actinomycetota > Actinomycetes > Kitasatosporales > Streptomycetaceae > Streptomyces > Streptomyces sp. NPDC049577. The sequence goes on along the minus strand of NZ_JBFAPH010000453.1, from coordinate 2,795 downwards.
CACCCAGTCGCGCCTCTACCACGCCCTGCGCATGCTGGCCGACGACGTCCCGGTCACCACCGTCGCCCACCGCTGCGGCTGGTCCTCCGCGAGCGCCTTCATCGACGTCTTCCGCCGGGCCTACGGGTACACCCCCGGCACCCACAACAGCCGTCCCTGAACCGGGGACCGGCCGCGGGCTACACCTCGGCCGCGGCCGGGTACGACGGCTGCGCGCCGTGCCGTGTCACGGACACCGCGGCCACCCGCACCGCGAAGCGCGCGGCCTCCGCCAGCGGGGTGCCCGCCGCCAGGCGCGCGGACAGGGCCCCCGTGAAGGCGTCGCCCGCGCCCGTCGTGTCGACGGCCTCGACCGCGACGCCGGGAACCTCCGTCACGTCCTCGCCGACGGCCACCAGCGCCCCCGCCGCGCCCAGGGTGACGACCACCGACCGCGCGCCCCGCGCGCGCAGGGCGGCGGCCCACTCGGCCGGACCGCCGTCCGCCCGGCCCGACAGGAGACGGGCCTCGTGCTCGTTGACGACCAGCGGATCCGCCGCCGACAGCAGCTCGGGGGCCAGGGACTCCGGGACGGGCGAGGGGTTGAGCACCACCCGCGCGCCCACCTCGCCCGCGACCGTCACCGCCGCCCGCACCGTCTCCGGGGGGATCTCCAGCTGGAGCGAGACCACCGCCGAACCGGCGAGGACCTCGCGCGCGGCGGTGACGTCGGCGGGGGAGAGGCGCGCGTTCGCGCCGGGCGAGACGACGATCGAGTTGTCGCCGTCCGGACCGACGACGATCATCGCCGTGCCGGTGCGGGCGCCCCGCTCCACCAGCACGTGCCGCACGTCCGTGCCGGCGTCCCGCTGGGCGTCCAGTTGCAGCCGCCCGTACGCGTCGTCACCGACCCGGGCCAGCAGGGCGGTCCGGGCGCCGAGGCGGGCCGCCGCCGCGGCCTGGTTGGCGCCCTTGCCGCCGGCGGACTCCACCAGGTCGGTGCCGAGCACGGTCTCGCCCGCGCCCGGCCGGCGCCCGACCCGGACCGTGAGATCGGCGTTGGCCGAGCCCACCACCAGTACGTCGTACATCCGTCCTCCTCGTGTCATGGGGGGTCAGGCGTCGGTGCAGCGCTCCCGCCCGGTCGAGTACAGATAGCTGTCCGGGAACTGCGACGCGGCCAGCGTGCGGCCGACGATGATGACGGCCGTGCGCACCACACCCGCCGCCTTCATCCGGTCCGCGATGCCGGCGAGCGTGCCCCGCAGGACGAGCTCGTCGGGCCGGCTGGCCATGGCGACGACGGCGGCCGGGCAGTCGGGGCCGTAGTGCGGGAGGAGCTCGGCGACCACGCGGTCCGCGTAGCGGGCGGCGAGGTGTACGACCAGCAGGGCGCCGCTGCGGCCCAGTGTGGCGAGGTCCTCGCCGGGCGGCATGGGCGTGGCCTGCTGCGCGATCCGGGTGAGCACGACCGTCTGGCCCACGGTCGGAACGGTCAGTTCGCGGCCCAGCGCGGCCGCGGCCGCGGCGAACGCGGGCACGCCGGGGACGATCTCGTAGGGGATGCCGGCCGCGTCGAGACGGCGCATCTGCTCGGCGACGGCGCTGAAGACGGACGGGTCGCCGGAGTGCAGCCGGGCCACGTCGTGGCCGGCTTCGTGGGCCCGGACGAACTCCTCGGTGATCCGGTCGAGGTCCAGTCGGGAGGTGTCGACCAGCCGGGCGTCCGGCGGGCACTCCGCGAGCAGCTCCCGGGGCACCAGACTGCCGGCGTACAGGCAGACGCCGCAGCGGGCCAGGGTCCGCGCGCCGCGCACCGTGATCAGGTCGGCGGCGCCGGGGCCGGCGCCGATGAAGTACACGGTCATGCCTGGGACTCTCCTTGCGCGACGGGGGACTTGACCACGGCCCACTGGGTGACCGGCATCGCCTGCCGCCAGCCGGTGAAGCCGCCGACGGGCACGGCCTGAGCGACGGACAGCCGTGTGAGCTCGCCGCCGTGCCGCCGGTGGCGCTCGGCCAGCAGCGCCTCGGACTCCAGGGTGACGGTGTTGGCCACGAGCCGGCCGCCCGGCGGCAACGCCTCCCAGCAGGCGTCGAGCAGCCCCGGCGCGGTCAGACCGCCGCCGATGAACACGGCGTCCGGCACCGGCAGTCCGTCCAGCGCGCCGGGCGCGGCGCCGGTGACCACGCGCAGCGCCGGAACACCGAGTGTCCCGGCGTTGCGGACGATGCGCGCGGCCCGCGCCGGATCGCGCTCGACGGTGACCGCCCGGCAGGTGCGGTGGGCGCGCATCCACTCGATGCCGATCGAGCCGGAGCCGCCGCCGACGTCCCACAGCAGTTCGCCGGGGGCGGGGGCGAGGGCGGCGAGCGTGACCGCCCGCACATGACGCTTGGTCAGCTGCCCGTCGTGGTCGTAGGCGTCGTCCGGCAGACCGGGGGTCAGGCCGAGCCGGGGCGTTCCCGCGGCGGGACGGCAGACCACGGCGATGACGTTGAGCGGGTCCCCGGGCGGGTGCGGCCAGTCGTCCGCGGTGCCCTCGACGCGCCGCTCGTGCTCGCCGCCGAGCCGCTCCAGGACGGTCAGCGCGCTCGGCCCGTAACCGCGCTCGCGCAGCAGCGCCGCGACCTCGGCGGGCGTGCCGGCGCCGGCGCTCAGCAGCAGCAGCCGGCGCCCGGCGTGCAGGGCCGCGCCCAGCGCGGCGAGCGGCCGGCCGACGCTGGTAGTAGCCGGGGACGATGCGGTCGAGCACGGACCTGTCGTCCTGCCCGGAGGCGGCGGTGTGGTTGTAGACGACGTCCATGACGGTCCG
>NZ_JBFAPH010000452.1:0-4027 GCF_040675635.1 Streptomyces sp. NPDC049577 | reverse complement strand
CGCGGCGGCCGGCGTGGAGCCGACGGCGCTGATGAACCCGGTGCTGCTCAAGCCCGGCGGCGACCGCAGCAGCCAGGTCGTGCTGATGGGCAAGCGGGCGGCTGTTCGCCGCGGCCGCCGATCTGACGCGGCTGGCCGGATGGACGTCGTACGACATCGCCGCGCACGGGCTGGCCCAGCGCTACTACGTGCAGGCCCTCCGCCTGGCGCAGGCGGCGGGGGACCGGGCGTACGGCAGCTACGTGCTGGTCACGATGAGCCGGCAGGCGGTCTACCTCGGGCACGGCCGGGAGGCCGTGCAGCTGGCCCGGGTGGCCCAGCAGGGCGTCGGCTCCGGCGCGCCGCCGGTCGTGCAGTCGCTGCTGCACGCGGTCGAGGCGCGCGGGCACGCGGTGCTCGGGGAGGTCCGCGCCTGCTCGGCGTCGCTGGCGCGGGCCGAGCGGGCGCTGGAGACGGCCAAGCCGGCGGACGACGTGCCGTACTGGGCGCGCTTCTTCGACGAGGCGCAGCTCGCGGACGAGTTCGGCCACTGCCACCGGGATCTTCAGCAGTGGCGCGCCGCCGCGCAGCACGCGGAACGCTCGCTCCAGCTGCGCGGCCAGGCGTACGCGCGGAGCCGGCTGTTCTGCCGGGTCGTGCTCGCCAGCGCGCGGCTGGGGCTGGGCGAGCTGGAGCAGGCGTGCGTGCTGGGGGCGGAGGCGGCGCAGCAGGCGTCCGAGATGCGGTCGGTCCGGGCGCTGGAGTACGTACGCGACTTCGAGCGCCGTCTGGACCCGTACCGTGACGCGGCCCCGGTCCGCGCCTACCGCGAAAAGGTTGCGGGGCTGTAAGCCCCGCACCCCGGCCCGCACGGCGGGCCTCGCGTGTCCGGGTAACGGGTGGCCGGGTAACGGGTGGCCGGGTGGGAGAAAACCGTCAGGCGGCCCGCAGGGCCGGCGCGTAGCCGGGGCGGATGCCGAGGTCCCGGAGGAGGGCGTGGGCCGCTCGGCGGCCCGAGAAGAGGGCGCCCTGGACGGTGGACGTGTCGCGGTGGTCGCCGCAGACGTAGAGGCCGGAGAGCAGCCGGACCGGGCGCCGGACGTCGTGCGGGGCCGGCATCGCGGGCACCGCGTCCGCGTCGTGGTAGGCGGCGAGCAGCCGCCAGCGCGTGGTGGACGTGCCGTAGACGCCCGCGAGCTGGGCCCGCGCCGCGCGGTCCAGCTCGTCGGCCGGGAGGGACGCCGCGGCCCCGAGCACGGTCGAGGTGATCAGCGCCCGGCCGCCGGGCGCGCGCTCGGGGTCGACCTCGCTGGCGACCGTCGTGTGGGCCACCGGGCCCCGCCGGCCGGAGGTGAGGATCAGCGAGGCCTCGCGCAGCGGCGGCTCGTCGGTGGTGTGGTGAAGCACCGTCACCGGATGGAAGCCGGGCAGCCGCAGTCCGGGAATCAGCTCGGCGGCGGCGCGGGCGCCGGTGGCCACGACGACCGAGCGGCAGGAGAACGTACCGTGCCCGGCCGTGCCGACGGACGTGGTGCAGGCGGACGTGGCCTGGACGCCCGTGTGGATCGTGCCCGGCGGCAACTGTTCCGCCAGCAGGCGCGGAAGGGTGCCCGCTCCACCGCCCGGCAGGCAGAGCCGGCCCCGGGCGTAACCGCGCAGGACGAGGTCGGCGCAGCGGCTGGAGGTCGTCAGGTCCGGGTCGTAGAGCAGCGAGGCCAGCAGCGGGCGCAGGAAGCCGTCGACCGTACGGGCGGGCAGCCCGCGATTGGCCAGCGTCGCGGCGGTGGGCCGGTCGGGCCTGGCCAGCATCCGGTCGATGGGCAGCGCGGCAAGGCGGGCCAACGCCGCGCCGAGCCGCGCCTGATCGAGGCCGGCGGTCCGCGAGGCGCGGGCCGCCGCGAAGGCGCGCGCGGTCGTGAACGCCCGCTTGGCGCCGCGCAGTTCGCCGACGCGGTGGTTGCGCCCGTCCGCGTGCACCAGCACCCCGGGGGTGAACGGGCGCAGGATCAGCCCGTCGAGACCGGGGGTGCGCATCAGCTCGGGAAAGGAGGTGTTGAGCAGCTGGCCCGTACGGTCCAGCAGGAATCCGTCGAGCCGGTCGGTGGTCATCCGCCCGCCCGGACACGGGGCGGCCTCCAGGACGGAAACGGTGACACCGGCGCTGATCAGATGGTGGGCCGCCGAAAGGCCGGCCAGTCCGGCCCCCACGACGACGACGTCGGCGTGGTGTGCGGTGTCGCGTGCGCTGCTGAGCACGTGCCCTCCCGGGTTCGGTCCGTCGCTCGGGGGCCTGATGCCCTCAATGCGTTCCGCCGATGCGCGAGTTCGCCTCGACCGTAGAGAGAAATCCGGTCAATAACAGTCGCGCACGGACCGAGCACGGTCGCACGAGGTGGTCGCACGGTCAGAAACCCCGTGCGCTCGCACGGCGCGGGCTACTCCCGGAAGCGGTCCCAGAGGTCGGGGAACCGTTCCGCCAGGGCGGCGTCGTCCTCCAGGTCGATGGGTGTGCCGAGCGGTTCGGCGGGCGGGTCGGGCAGTCCCAGCTCGGGGGTCTCGGTGCCGGTCAGCTGCTCGTACGCCTCGTCGGCGGCGAAGCCGATCTCCTCGCCGTCGCCGTCCACCTCGTCGTCGAATTCGTCCAGCAGCTCGGCGAGGCGGTCCGGGTTGTGCACGGCCCCCTCGTAGACCTCGCGGCCCTGACCGATCAGCCAGCAGCGGAAGGAGTCGAAGGCGTCGTCGCTCGCGCCGTCCAGCAGGACGGCGGCCGCGCCCCAGAGGTCCCACAGGTACGCGCGGTTGTAACGCGCCTCGAAGTGCCTGGCGAAGTCCAGCACGGCGTCCGGGTCGAGCTGCACCAGGCGCTCGACCAGCAGATCGGCCTGGTCCTGGGCGTCGCCCTCGGCCGCCTCGCGCGTGCTGTCGACCAGCTCCCAGAACTCCGTCTCGTCCATCACGCCACCAGCATCGGCCCTCGCACCGGGCGACGCACGCGGGGTGGGCCGGATGCGGCCGTCTCGTTATCAGGACAGAAGGTGTCCGGTATTGACGGCAGAGTACGGCCTGTCACCGACGAGGAAGAGGGAGAGGAGCCGATGATGATGCGAGGGGGCGCAGGCCGGGGCGCGCTGGCCGGCAAGGTCGCGCTGGTCGCGGGCGGCACGCGCGGCGCGGGCCGCGCGATGGCCGTGGCACTGGGCGAGGCCGGGGCCGTGGTCTATGTGACGGGCCGCACGACGCGGCAGGGCCGCAGCGAGGTCGGCCGGCCGGAGACGATCGAGGAGACCGCCGAACTGGTGGCCGCCGCCGGCGGCACCGGGATCGCGGTGCGGACCGACCATCTGGAGCCGGACCAGGTCCGGGCGCTCGTCGAGCGCATCGACCGCGAGCAGGGCCGGCTCGACGTGCTCGTCAACGACGTATGGGGTGGGGACCACCTGATCGAGTTCGGCAAGAAGGTGTGGGAGACGGACCTGGAGAAGGGGCTGCGCATGCTGCGCCTGTCCTTGGAGACCCACGCCATCACCAGTCACTGCGCGCTGCCGCTGCTCGTCCGGCGGCCCGGGGGACTCGTCGTCGAGATCACGGACGGGACGGAGGAGTTCAACCGCACCTACCGCGAGAACCTCTTCTTCGACCTCGCCAAGTCCGGCCCGATCCGGATGGCCTTCGGCCTCGCGAAGGAGCTGGAGGAGTACGGCGGCACCGCCGTGTGCCTGTCGCCGGGCTATCTCCGCTCGGAGGAGATGCTGGATCACTTCGGTGTGACCGAGGCGAACTGGCGGGACGCGGTGCGGAAGGATCCGCACTTCGCCATCGCGGAATCACCGGCCTTCATCGGGCGGGCGGTGGTGGCGCTGGCGACGGACCCGGAGCGGGATCGCTGGAGCGGACGGTCGGTGTCCAGCGGGGAGCTGGCGGAGGCGTACGGGTTCACCGACGTGGACGGGTCGCGGCCGCGCGCGTTCGCGTACTTCCAGGACGTGGTGTTCGGGGGGCGGAAGGCGGGGGCTGAGGAGTACCGGTAGAACCGGGGGCCGGGGGCGTC
>NZ_JBFAPH010000451.1:0-4044 GCF_040675635.1 Streptomyces sp. NPDC049577 | reverse complement strand
GGCGACATCGGCGACGACTGGTCGTCGATGATCGGCATCGCGCACGCCGACCAGGGCCTCGCCGCGTACGCCCGGCCCGGCGCCTGGAACGACCCGGACATGCTGGAGGTCGGCAACGGCGGCATGACCGACGACGAGTACCGCACCCACTTCAGCCTCTGGGCGCAGTTGGCCGCCCCGCTGATCATCGGCACCGATCTGCGCACCGCCTCCCGGCAGACGTTCGACATCCTCACCAACACCGATGTCATCGCCGTCGACCAGGACCCGCTGGGCAGACAGGGCACCGTCGTCTCCCGCTCCGGCGGCCTGGTGGTGATGACCAAGCCGCTCGCGGACGGCAGCCGCTCCGTCACCCTCACCAACGAGCGCGCCGGCACGGCCACCATCAGCACCACCGCCCGGGCCATCGGCCTCGACGGCGCGAGCACCTACGTCCTCAGGGACCTGTGGTCCCGGCGCACCAGCACCAGCACGGGCACCATCAGCGCCACCGTCCCCGCCCACGGCACGGTGATGTACCGGGTGACCGCGATCGACCCCGTGCTGCCGCCGGCCGGCACCAGCTCCGCCGGTGACCTGCCGCCGCGCTCCGCCGTGAACGGCTGGGGCCCGGTCGAACACGACCGCAGCAACGGCGAGACCGCGGTAGGCGACGGGCGTCCCCTCACCATCCGCGGTACCCGCTACGCCAAGGGCCTGGGCGCGCACGCCGCCGGCGAGATCGTCTACTACCTCGGCCGCACCTGCCGTTCGCTGACCGTCGACGTCGGCGTCGACGACGAGACGGGCGGCAGGGGCTCGGTCGTCTTCCAGATCTGGAAGGACGGTACGAAGGCCGCCGACAGCGGCCCGCTCACCGGCACCGCCCCTGCCGAGCGGCTGTCCGCCGACCTGACCGGGGCGGTGGAACTGCGCCTGGTGGTCACCGACGCCGGCGACGGCAACGCCTACGACCACGCCGACTGGGCGAACCCGGTCCTGACCTGCTGACGGACGGCCCTCCCCGGCTCAGGACGGCAGCCGCATCGCGTACACGTGGCGGGTGAAGTAGACGCTCTTCGGATCGCGCTTGCCGTCCTTGCGGCGCGGCTGGTCGCCGGGCGCGTATTCGCCCAGCGACCACAGCACGTTGCCGCGCCGGTCGTAGCTGAGGTCCTCGGGGCCCGGCGGGGTCCGCCACAGGGGCTTGGGCGCGCCCCAGCCGGGGCGCCAGGTCCGCAGGTGACCGTTCCCCGTGGGGCCGGCGCTCATGGAGAGGTAGTAGGTGCCGCGAACGCCCACGGCGCCCTGGATACCGGTGGCGGTCCCCTCGATGTCCAGCGTCTCCCGGGAGGTGAGGCTCGCGAGCCCGCCGTCCGCGGCCAGCTCCCAGCGGGCGATGTGCGGCGTCCGGCTGCTCTTCGGCCCCTGGTACTCGCTGACCACGAGCGAGTCCCGGGCGACGGAGCCGTCCCCGGCCCGCTCGAGCGCCAGCTGGGAGTAGCGGAAGTCGCCGGCTGTGTCCCGGTACCGGGCGACCTGCGGCAGGACGTACCCGTACCGGCGGGCGTAGTACTTCCGGTCGCCGGGGTTGTAGCCGAAGACGTCCTTGGTCGCCGGAACGGAGAACAGGTGGTTCAGGTCGAAGACCCGTATCCCGTTCGGGGCGCTGTCGTGGAACTCCGCGACGTAGAGGAGGTTCCGGTACCAGGCCAGGCCGCCGGCGTGGAGCTCGACCTTCTTGAAGCTCGGCTGGCCGTGCTTGATCTCCGGCTCCACGAGGAGCACGTGCCAGTACCGGGGAGCCCCACCGGCGGGGACGTCCACGATACTCACGCGGGTGCCCTGTTTCTCCGCGCGGACCGGGTGCGCGTCCCAGGAGACCAGCAGGACGGTCCGGGCGGGACTGCCGCCGAGCGAGTCGTAGTTGGTGGTGATGCCCTGCGGTCGCCAGTCCTTGGTGCCATAGTCGTCGTCCTGCCAGCGGAACACCGTGTGCAGCGGCGGCGTCTCCCCGGCGGGCGGGCTTCCCGCGGGCCAGGTGAGCCGCTCGACCACTCCCCTGCGCTGGGGCGAACCGGCGAGGATGACATCGAGTGGCGCCCGCGCGATGCCCCAGCGGTGGTCCGGCGTCATGGCCCGTGCGTCCAGCTGCCGGATGACGTCCCGGTAGGTCAGGAACCCCGAACCCGGCGCGTTCGTACGGACGGTGAGCCGGCGCCGCGCGGCCGCCGTGGCCGTCGGGGGCAGGAGGAGACCGCCCGCCCCCGCGATGAACGGCGCCGCGGCAAGGCCGCGCAGAATCGTTCTTCGTGGCGTGTCCATGCCCGCGGAGTGTATGACCGGAACGCACGGGTCGGTACCGGGACGTAGGTCCCTGGTCCCAGGGAACCGAACCGTGGCCCGATGCCGGAACCACCCGGCACAGGAGATAAATGGAGCCATGGACTCAACACGAACGGACGCCTACTTGCGCCGCATCGGCGCCGCCCGCCCGATCGCCCCCGATCTGGAGGCGCTGCGCGAGCTGCAGTGGCGTCATCTGGTCGCGGTGCCCTTCGAGAACCTCTCCATCCACCTCGGCGAGGACATCGTGCTCGAGGGGCCGGCCCTGGTCGGCAAGGTGGTGGAACGAGGGCGCGGCGGCTTCTGCTTCGAGCTGAACGGCGCCTTCGCGGAGCTGCTGACCACACTCGGCTACCGGGTGAGCCTGCTGGCCGGGCGGGTGATGGGGCCGGACGGACGGTTCGGCATACCCTTCGACCATCTGGCCCTGCGGGTCGAGGCGCGGGGCACGGACGAGCCGTTCCTCGTCGACATCGGCTTCGGGCGCAACAGCCACCGGCCGCTGCGCCTGGACGAACGCGGTGAGCAGCCGGACCCGGCGGGCGTCTTCCGGATCACCGAGACGAAGGACGGGGACCTGGACGTCAGCAGGGACGGGGAGGTGCAGTACCGCCTGGAGCGGCGCCCGCGGGAGCTGGCCGACTTCGAGGCCGGCAGCTGGTGGCACCGCACCTCGCCGGCGTCCCCGTTCACACGGTCCGTGCTCTGTTCCCGGCTCACCGGCTCCGGCGACCGGGTCACCCTCACCGGGCGGAGGCTCGTGACCAGCGGCCCGGGCGGCCGCGAGGAGCGGGAGCTGGCCGAGGACGAGATCCTGCCCGCCTACCGGGAGCACTTCGGCATCGAACTGGAGCGGATTCCCGAGGTCCACTCCCGGCCCTCGTCCGCGTCCGCCCACGCCGGACCTAGCGCGCGCCGGTGAGGTTGTACTGGCTGTCCAGGGTCAGGGTCATCGTGTACGAGGGCGAGCCGGTGGTGCCGTTCCTGAAGCCGCCGCTCACGGTGTAGGGCGCCGTCCTGGTGCTGCCGCCCGGGCTGGTGTCGGTGTCCGTGGTGGTGCCGGAGCACTGGATCGTGCCGTCCTGGAGGAGCTTCGCGTCCATCGGGCCGAGCTTTTCGTTGATGTTGCTGGCCACGCCGGTGAACACCGGGGAGTAGTTGACCTCGGTGAGCGTGATCGTGAGGTGCCCGGCCCGGTCGGGGCCGGGACCGGTGGGGTCGCTCTGCTTGGAGATGTCGATGAAGCAGTCGGGGGCCGCGCAGACCGCTCCGTTCAGGGTGCCGTTGTACGTGCCGTTGACGTCGAAGGACGCGGGGGCCGCGGGCGGCGGATTCGAAGGGTTCGAGGGGGTCGAGGGCTCGGGGTTCGACGGGTTGCCGGGCGCGGGGTTGCCCGGCTGCGGGGCCGTGACGCCCGGTGGGGGGTGGGGACGGCTGGTGCGTGCGGTTCCAGAGGTAGACGGCCCCGCCGGCCAGGGCCAGGATGACGAGCCCGCCCGTGAGGATCGTGCCGAGACCGAGCCCCGCCAGACCGCCCGCGGTCTCGGCGGCCGCCGCACCGCCGACGGCCTCGCCCGCGGTGGCGGCACCCACGGCCTCGCCGGCCAGCGCGCCTTCCGCGGCGACTCCTTCGCCTACCGCCACGCCCTCGCCCACGGCGGCGCCCTCCCCGACAGCGGCCCCTTCGCCCACAGCGGCTCACTCGCCTGCTGCCGG
>NZ_JBFAPH010000450.1:0-4070 GCF_040675635.1 Streptomyces sp. NPDC049577 | reverse complement strand
TCTGTATCTGAACTCGAAGGAACAGTTGTTCAGCGCCTGCATCCAGCGGGAGGCCGAGGGGCTGCTCGGCGCGGTGCGCGACGCCGTCGAGCCGGGCGCGCCCGCCGACCGCCGGCTGTGGAACGCGCTGCGCGCGTTCTTCGCGCACACCGCCGAGCACCCGGCCGGCTGGGCGGTGCTCAGCTGCCAGGCGCGGATGCACGGCGAGCCGTTCACGCGGGCCGCGGCGTCGTTGCGGCAGGAAATCGCCGGCCTGCTCGCCGGGTTGATCGCCGAGTCCCTGGGGCGTGCCGCGGCCGCCGGGGCGCCCGGCGAGCGGGAGGTTTCCGGACTCGCGCACGCCCTGGTGGGCGCTGCCGAATCGCTCGCCGGATGGGCCAACTCGACCGCGACGGAGGCGAATCCGGCCCCGTCGGCGCAGGAGACGGCGGAGACGCTGATGAATGTCGCGTGGGTGGGGCTGGAGAACCTCATGGGCGGCCGGCGCTGGCTGCCCGCCGCCCCGTAGCGAGCGGCTGAGCGGGGGAGAGGCGGGCGGGCGAAGGTCCGGACGGGGGTCTGGAGCGCGGGCGGGCGGCGGCGTATGTTTACCCCGGCTTTTACCGCTGAGTAGCTTACTCGTGGGTCCCGACGGGGCCCGAACAGGAGCCGCCGTGTTCCCCTCGCGCCGCGCAGCCCTGCCCCTCCCCGTTCCGCCCCGTACGACGGCCGTCGCCGGCGTCGTCCGCGAGGCGGCCGTGCCACCGCTCGTCCCACCCGCCCATGGGTCGCTGGGCGACCTGCCGTTCGACAACGCCGCCGAGGCGCCCACCGACGTCGTGCTCGGCCGCAAGCAGCCGGACGGCGGCTGGCGGGACGTCACCGCCGCCACCTTCGCCGCCGAGGTCATGGGCGTCGCCAAGGGCCTGATCGCGCACGGGCTGCGGCCCGGCGACCGGCTCGGCCTCATGAGCCGCACCCGCTACGAGTGGACCCTCCTGGACTTCGCCGCCTGGGCGGCGGGCCTGGTCCCCGTGCCGCTCTACCCCACGTCCTCCGCCGAACAGGTGCGCTGGATCCTGAAGGACTCCGGTGCGGCCGCCTGCGTCGTCGAGAGCGCGGAACAGGCCCGGCTCGTCGAGCGGGAACGCGCGGACCTGCCCGGTCTCACGAAGCTGTGGCGGATCGACGCCGGGTGCGTGCCAGAACTCGTAGAAGCAGGGCGGGAGTTACCGGGTACGGCCGTGGCCGACCGGCGTGCGGCGCGTGGCCCCGAGGACATCGCCACCCTCGTCTACACCTCCGGCACCACCGGCCGGCCGAAGGGCTGCGTCCTCACGCACGCCAACTTCCTCTCCGAGGCCGACAACGCCAACCACCTGCTGCAACCGGTCTACGAGGCCCTGACCAGGGAACCCGCCTCCACCCTGCTGTTCCTGCCGCTCTCGCACGTCTTCGGCCGCACGGTCGCCATCGGCTGCCTGCGGGCACGCGTACGGCTCGGGCACACGCCGTCCATGCGGGCCGAGGACCTCCTCGCCGATCTGGCCGGCTTCCGGCCGACCTTCCTCGCCGCCGTGCCCTACGTGCTGGAGAAGGTCTACAACACCGGCCGCGCCACCGCCGAACGGCAGGGCCGGGCCGCCGTGTTCGACCGCGCCGCGTCCGTCGCCCGGCGGTACGGCGAGGCGTGCGAGGCCCGCCGCCACGGCACCGGGTCCGGCCCCGGTCCCCGGCTGCGGGCGGCTCGGACGCTGTACGAGCCGCTGGTCTACCGCCGCATCCGCGGCGGCCTCGGCGGGAAGGTCCGGCACGTGGTCACCGGCGGCTCCCCGCTCGGCCGCCGGCTCGGCGCCTTCTACGCCGGCGCCGGCATCGATGTCGTCGAGGGCTACGGGCTCACCGAGACCACCGGCGCCTTCACCGTCTCCCCGCCGCAGCACCCGCGGCTCGGCGCGGTCGGCTGGCCGCTGCCCGGCGCGGCGGTGCGCATAGCCGACGACGGCGAGGTGCTGCTGCGCGGCGACCGCGTCTTCGCAGGCTACTGGGACGCCGAGCGGGAACGGGCGGTGGCGCCCATGTCCGGCGAGTGGCTGCCCACCGGGGACCTGGGCGCGCTCGACGAGGACGGTTACCTCACCATCACCGGCCGCAAGAAGGAGCTGATCGTCACCTCCGGCGGCAAGAACGTCGCCCCCGCCCCGCTGGAGGACCGGGTCCGCGCCCATCCGCTCGTCTCCCAGTGCCTCGTCCTCGGTGACGACCGCCCGTACGTCAGCGCCCTGCTCACCCTCGACCCCGACGGGCTCGGCCACTGGTGCCGCATGCGCGGCACCGAGGGGAAGCCGATCGAGGAGCTGGTACGGGACGCGGAGCTGCTCGCGGCCGTGCAGGAGGCGGTGGACGACGCGAACGGGCTGGTCTCGCGCGCCGAGTCGATCCGCAGATTCGCCGTCCTGCCGGTGGACTTCACGGTGGAGGCCGGGCACCTCACCCCGTCGCTGAAGCTCCGGCGCCCGGCCATCGTCCGTGACTTCGCCGCCGAGATCGAGGCGCTCTACGAGCCCTGATCCAACGACCGGCGTCCCGGGCCGCGTCCCTTTGGGGAGGGGCGCGGTCCGGGGCTTTCCAGTCCTACGGGCAGTTGCCGCCGGTGGGTTCGCCGGCGAACCGCCGCGCCAGCCAGTCCGCCGCGGGTATCGAGTCCGTGATCGCCCCCAGCACGTGCTCGGTCAGCGGCAGCGGCTTCCACTGCACCCTCGCGCCCTTGGCGCACCAGTCGGCGCGCAGCTGCCGGCCCACCGCGTAGGGGATCAGCTCGTCGGCCGTGCCGTGGTAGAGGTACACGGGCCGGTCCGGGGCGTGTGTGCCCAGGGCCGAGGCGCGCAGTGCCCGTTGCCAGTCCTCCTCGTACAGCGGGTTGCGGACCGTCACGTCGGAGATGCGGCGGAAGAGTCCGGCGGCGGTGTCCACGGCCACGCAGTGCTCCTTCAGGAAGGCGACGTAGCGGCGGCCGGTGTCGTTGAGGTACTTGTCCAGGTCCAGCTCCGGGAAGGCCGCGTTCTGGCCGGTGGCCGCCATGAGGACGAGGCCGGCGCCGACGCCGCCGTTGTCGAAGTCCGCGGTCTTCAGCAGGTCGGCGGGCACCCCGCCGGTGGCCGTGCCCTTCACGTCGAGCTCGGGGGCGTAGGAGTCGTGGAGCTCGGCCGCCCAGCTCGTGGCCTGGCCGCCCTGCGAGTAGCCCATGATCCCGACCGGTGACCGCGCGTCCAGGCCCGTGCCGGGCAGTCGCTGCGCCGCGCGCGCCGCGTCCAGCACGGCCTGTCCCTCGGCCCGGCCGACGGCGTAGGTGTGGTCGCCCGGGGTGCCCAGGCCCTCGTAGTCGGTGACGGCCACGGCCCAGCCCCGCAGGGTGAGCTGCTGGATCAGATTGGCCTCCGGCGTGGTGCCGTCGGGGAAGCCCGCGGAGGGGGCGCAGTGGTCGGCCAGCCCGACGGTGCCGACGGCGTACGTGACGAGCGGGCGGGGCCCCTTTCTGCCGTCCTGCGGGACGATCACCGTGCCGGAGACGACGTTCGGGGCGCCCTTGGCGGTGGTGGAGCGGTAGGTGATGTGCCAGGCCCGGGTGGCGGTGGGTTGTCCGGGCAGCGGGTGGAAGGAGGTGGGGGCGGAGCTGATGATGTCGCCGGGTGCCCCGGCCGGTGCTCCGGCGGAGGCGGTCCCGCCCGCCAGGCCGAGCGAGACGGCCAGCGCGGCGGTCGCGGCGAGGGCTGTGCTGCGCAGGTGCATGCGGCTCTCCCAACTGTCCCGTGGGGCTGGGTCGGTCGGTGAGACGGTAGTGACCGGCGGGTAAGGAGGAGGCTGACCGGAACGCTCGTCTTCACTGGCCGCGGTGCGCGCGGTAGGCGCCCGGCGTGCTGCCCGTCCAGCGGCGGAACGCCCGGTGGAAGGCGGTGTCCTCGGAGAAGCCGAGGCGCGCGGCGAGCTCGGCGATGGGCTCGGCGCCCTGCGCGAGGCTGCTGAGCGCCGCGTCCCGCCGCGCCTGGTCCTTCAGCAGCCGGTACGAGGTGCCCTCCTGCCGCAGCCGCCGC
>NZ_JBFAPH010000449.1:0-4081 GCF_040675635.1 Streptomyces sp. NPDC049577 | reverse complement strand
TGACGTGCACACAGTACGCAAAACAGACACCGCGAAACCGAAATCGAAGAAGTCCACGACCCCTCGCCCACGCCGCACAGGTTAAAGATCAAGCTAGGGTCTGTTGGGAAAGTGCTGGTCACAGGAACCCGAGTGCTTCGAAAACAGTTTTCGACGGTCGTTGGCCGCAGTTCTGCGAACGGCTGGTGCTGATGATTGTCAGTGGTCGTGGCTAGGGTGACGATCATGAGTCTGGCAGCAGTGATGATTACGGTGGATTGTGCGGAACCGCAGGAGCTGGCCCAGTGGTGGGCCACTGCGTTGGAAGGCGAGATAGCCCAGGACCACGGCGACTTCGTCATCGTCAGAGCGCAGCCTCTGGCGCTGGGTTTCCAGCGTGTGGTCGAAGAGCGGCGGGGCAAGAACCGTGTACACATCGACTTCGCTGCCGCGCCCGGCACGGGCCTGGCGGGAGAGGTGGAGCGGCTGGTCGCTCTGGGTGCGAGCGTGGTCGGCGAGCACAGCGTTCCGGGCCTCACCTGGACGGTGCTGCAGGACCCGGCCGGCAACGAGTTCTGCGTGCACTGAGGCGCATTGCCACCGTGCTGGTCACAGACATTCGTTGATGACTGCGACCAGCACGGTCGCTTCGTGGCGGACGGCGAGTTTGCCGTAACGAGTGGCGACCGCCCGGTTGCGCTTGAGGCGGTTGATCCCGCACTCGACCGCGTGCCGCTGCTTGCAGTCGTCCCTGTCGAACGCCGGCGGCCGCCCACCGCACGATCCGCGCTTGAGGCGGTTGCGGACCCGGTCCGCCGGGACCGGAATCGTGGCCTTGATCCCGCGTCTGCGCAGGTAGGAGCGATTGCCTCGGGAGTCGTACGCTTTGTCGGCCCGCACCCGGTCCGGCCGCTTGCGCGGCCTGCCGAGTCCCAGCCTCGGCACCCGGATGGCTTCCAGGACCGCTTCGAACTGCGGGGAATCGCCGCGCTGCCCGGCCGTGATCACGACGGACAAGGGCTTCTGACCTTGCTCGACCGCGCGGGGGCACCGGTCCGGGTCCGCCACCGTATGCCGTCTATGAGCTGCCGCCGCGTCCACACCTGCGGCCGACCCGGCTTGATGCCCTGCGGCAGCAACGGCTCAAGCCGGGCCCACTGGCCGTTCGTCAGGTCCCCACGTCCCACAGCACGTGATCAGCAACGAAGAGGATCCGCTTTCCCAACAGACCCTGGTCCCGGACGCGCGCGCAGTGGCGTCTCACGTCGTCGACGGCCCGGTACGGACGATGGCCTGGTCGCCGCGCGGACCGAACAGGTGCAGGATCTCCACCGCGTTCGCACCCGCCGGCCCGAACCAGTGGGGTTCGCTCGTGTCGAATTCCGCGACCTCGCCCGGCCGTAGGGTGAACTCGCGCTCCCCGAGGACGAGGCGGAGTTCGCCCGCGAGCACGTAGAGCCATTCGTAGCCGGCGTGCGTCACGAGCTTCGGCTCGCGGTGCGCCAGCACCTGCTTGAAGACCTGGACCCGGCCCGGGTACTGCGTCAGGGGCACGAGGACGCTCCCGCGCTCCTTGCGGTGCGGCTTGAGGTGGACGCGCGGGTCGCCCGTGGCCGGGGCCGCCACCAGTTGGTCCAGGGCGACGCGATGCGCCCGCGCCAGCGGGATGAGCAGGTCGAGCGTCGGGCGCCGTTTGCCCGACTCCAGGCGCGACAGCGTGCTCAGGGAGATCCCGGTGTCCGCCGCGAGCGTCTCCAGGGTGAGCCCGCGGTCACGGCGCAGGGCTCGCAGCCGTGGGCCGATGCCGTCGAGGATCTCCGCGAGTTCGGGGTCCATGGGTCCGGTGTCCATAGGGTCATTTTGCAGCCTTCGCAAATTTCCTGGGCCGGCGCGCCACCCGCTCCGAGCATGGGCGGCGGACGATCCCGCACGGAACAGAAGGTGAACCGCCCTGTGACCACCATGACCACCGCAACCCCGACCGCTCCACTCCCACTGAGCGCACGCCGGCGCTGGACCGTGCTGGCCGTCTGCGCGCTGAGCATGTTCCTCGTCGGACTGGACACCACCATCGTCAACGTGGGCCTGCCCGCGATCGGGCGGGGCCTGGGCGTGGACACCGGCGGTCTGGAGTGGGTGGTGGACGCCTACACCGTGGTCCTGGCCAGCCTCCTCATCGCCTCCGGCGCGCTCGCGGACCGCTTCGGGCGGCGCCGCGTGTTCCAGTGCGGGCTGGTCGTCTTCGGCGTCGCGTCCCTCGCGTGCGCGGTCGCCCCGTCGCTCGGCCTCCTCGTCGCCGCGCGGGCCGCGCAGGGTGTCGGGGCGTCCATGCTGAGCCCCGTGGCCCTGGCGATCGTGGTGAACGCGATGCCGGACCCGCGGGAGCGGGCCCGGGCGATCGGCGTGTGGGCGGCGGTCTTCGGGCTGAGCATGGCGGCGGGGCCGGTCACCGGCGGGGCGCTCATCGCGGCGTTCGGCTGGCGGTCGGTGTTCTGGATCAACGCGCCGGTCATCGTCGCCGCCCTCGCCCTGGTGGCGGTCTTCGTGCCGGAGTCCCGCGGGCAGCGCGCCCGGCGGCTGGACCTGCCCGGGCAGGTGCTGCTCACGCTCGCCCTGGGCGTACTGGTCGGCGTGCTCATCGAAGGGCCCCGCATCGGCTGGGCCTCGCCCCTCGCCATGACCGGCTACGCCGTGACCGTGGCGGCGACGGCCGGCTTCGTACGGGTCGAGCTGCGCCGCGACGAACCCCTCATGGACCTCGCGCTCTTCCGGCGGCCGCTCTTCGCCGCGGCGACGCTGGGCGCCGTCGCCGTGTTCGTCGCGCTGAACGTGACGCTGCTGCTCAACACGCTCTACCTCCAGCACTCCCGCGGCTGGACGCCGCTCGCGACAGGCATGGCGACCCTGCCCATGGCGCTCGGGGCGACCCTGTGCGCGCCGTGGTCCGGCACCCTGGTGGGGCGCCTGGGGCCCGGGCGTCCGCTCGTCCTCGCGGGCGGGTTCACCGCCGCCGGCGGACTGTGCATGGTGAACCTCGGCCGGGACACGAACGTCCTGCTGCTCCTGCTGGCGTATCTGCTCATCGGCATCGGCTTCGGCTTCGCCAACGCGCCGATCACCAACACCGCGGTCGGCGGACTGCCGCCGTCCCGGGCGGGTGTGGCCGGGGCGATCACCTCCACCGCGCGCCAGGTCGGTTCGGCGGTGGGCATCGCCATCGCGGGGGGCCTGGTCGCGGGCGTCGGCCCGGCCGGTCTCGCCCGTGCGTCCCGCCCGGGATGGCTGCTGGTGACGGCCTGCGGGCTGTTCCTCTTCGTCGTGGCGCGAGCCTCCCGGTCGGCGGGCCGGCGGTCCTGATTCAGGGAGCACCCGCCTCGGGCAGCAGCAACTCTCCGAGTTCTTCGATCAGTTCGGCCGCCCGGCGGGCCCGTTCGGGGTCGGCGACCGCTTGGGCGAGCACGTCACCGGCCGGGCGGCCGGCGCGGTCGCGGATGGCCTCGACGGCCCGGTCCGTGAGCTCGATACGGGTCCGGCGCCGGTCGACCGGATCCGGGTCGGCGGTCAGCAGCCCGCGCTCGCGCAGCCGGGCCACCGAGGCGGAGACATGGCTCTGGACGAAGCCGGTGCGCGCGCAGATCTCCCGGACGTGCGTACCGGGATGCCGGAAGACGTCCGAGACGACCGCGACCTCACCCGGCGTCAGCGATGTGGCGCCGGACCGGGCGATGACCTCACGCCCCAGCTCGGTCAGCCGTTTGCCGAGCCGGAGCAACCGCACTCCATCGACCTTGCCCACTGGATCCATGCCAACAGATTACATCTTCACAGATGCATCGTCAGCGATGTAACTTGACCGCCATGAAGCCCTCCGAACCACAACCCGCACCCTTGAGCCCCGTCAGCCGCACGGCACTCGCCGTCGCCCACGTCCGGGCGGCGGAGAGCGGACGCGCGGACGCCCTCTTCACGGACCCCTACGCCGGCGCGTTCGTCGCGGCCGCCGGGTACACGACCAGTGGGCGGCCCGGCCCGTACGCCGTCGCGCTCAGGCACCACGCCGTGATCCGCACCCGCTTCTACGACGACCGGCTGCTCGCCGCCC
>NZ_JBFAPH010000448.1:0-4112 GCF_040675635.1 Streptomyces sp. NPDC049577 | reverse complement strand
GCCGACCCGTCGGCCGAGGGCGTCGCGGACGACGACTACGCCGAGGACGACGACGCGCAGGACGCCTCCCCGGCCGGTGTGGTCGGCCAGCGCCGTCAGCCCGCCGGCCGCAGCCGCGGCGGCCGCGGCGGCCGTCCCTCGGGCAAGCGCCGATGAGCGCCACCCGCGCCGAGGGCGCCGACCAGAGCCTCGAGGACCTGCTGCTCAGCCGGATCCGCGACGTGCCGGACTATCCCAAGCCGGGCGTGGTGTTCAAGGACATCGCCCCGCTGCTCGCCGACGCCAAGGCCTTCGGCGCGCTGACCGACGCCTTCGCCGAGCTCTGCGAGCACTACGCCGTGGACAAGGTCATGGGCCTGGAGGCCCGCGGCTTCATCCTCGGCGCACCCGTGGCCGTCCGCGCCGGCCGCGGCTTCGTACCCGTGCGCAAGGCGGGCAAGCTGCCCGGCCCGACCCTCCACCAGGCCTACGACCTCGAGTACGGCAGTGCCGAGATCGAGATACAGGCCGACGCGCTGGCCCCCGGCGACCGGGTCCTCGTCATCGACGACGTCCTGGCCACCGGCGGCACCGCCGAGGCCACGCTCCGGCTGATCCGCCGGGCCGGCGCCGAGGTGGCGGGCGTGGCCGTGCTGATGGAGCTCGGATTCCTGGCCGGCCGCGAGCGCCTGGCGGACGCCCTGGGGGGCGCGCCGCTGGACGCGCTGATCACGGTCTGACGAGCGACGGACACCGCGAGGCGGGCACCGGGGAGGTCTCCCGGTGCCCGCCTCGCGCTTGCTCCCGCCGCCGGTCACTCGGC
Organism: Streptomyces sp. NPDC049577; assembly: GCF_040675635.1. Taxonomy (NCBI): domain Bacteria; kingdom Bacillati; phylum Actinomycetota; class Actinomycetes; order Kitasatosporales; family Streptomycetaceae; genus Streptomyces; species Streptomyces sp. NPDC049577. The sequence continues at coordinate 3,310 of NZ_JBFAPH010000448.1, read as the reverse complement.
AGGCTGGTGGCCGGGATCGATACCATGGCAGTCCGGGCCTGATCGGGGGGCCGGACCGCTTGAGGAGTGCTCTTGCCAGACGAGGCCAAGCCGCTGACCGCCGCACAACCGGACAAGCCGTCCGCCCAGACCGCGGCGGGGACGGACGCGCCCACCGGCCGCCCGCGGAGCTCCTCCGCGCCGGCCGAGAAGGCCCCGCGGAACGGTGCCGCGCAGAAGGAGGCCGCGCACGGCGGCCCCGCCCGGACCGGTTCCCAGCAGAACGGTTCCGCCCGCGGCGGCCCCGCGGGCGAGGCCCCGGCCGGGCCCGTGCCCGCCGTCACCTCCCGGCCCGCGCCCACGCCGGGCACCACCGGCTCCCGCCCCGGCTCCTCCAGCCGCGTCCGGGCCCGCCTCGCCCGACTGGGCGTACAGCGCTCCAGCCCGTACAACCCCGTCCTCGAACCGCTGCTGCGGATCGTGCGGGGCAACGACCCCAAGGCCGACGCGGCCACCCTGCGCCAGATCGAGCGCGCCTACCAGGTCGCCGAGCGCTGGCACCGCGGCCAGAAGCGCAAGAGCGGCGACCCGTACATCACGCACCCCCTCGCGGTCACCACCATCCTCGCCGAGCTGGGCATGGACCCCGCCACCCTGATGGCCGGCCTGCTGCACGACACCGTCGAGGACACCGAGTACGGCCTGGACGACCTGCGCCGCGACTTCGGCGACCAGGTGGCCCTCCTCGTCGACGGCGTCACCAAGCTGGACCGGGTGCAGTTCGGCGAGGCCGCGCAGGCCGAGACGGTGCGCAAGATGGTCGTCGCCATGGCCAAGGACCCGCGGGTCCTGGTCATCAAGCTCGCCGACCGCCTGCACAACATGCGCACCATGCGCTACCTCAAGCGGGAGAAGCAGGAGAAGAAGGCCCGCGAGACGCTGGAGATCTACGCCCCGCTGGCGCACCGGCTGGGCATGAACACCATCAAGTGGGAGCTAGAGGACCTCGCCTTCGCGATCCTCTACCCCAAGATGTACGACGAGATCGTCCGGCTCGTCGCCGAGCGGGCCCCCAAGCGCGACGAATACCTGGCCACCGTCATCGACGAGGTGCAGGCCGACCTGCGCGCCGCCCGCATCAAGGCCACCGTCACCGGCCGGCCGAAGCACTACTACAGCGTCTACCAGAAGATGATCGTGCGGGGCCGCGACTTCGCCGAGATCTACGACCTGGTGGGCATCCGCGTCCTCGTCGACACCGTCCGCGACTGCTACGCGGCGCTCGGCACCGTCCACGCCCGGTGGAACCCGGTCCCGGGGCGGTTCAAGGACTACATCGCGATGCCCAAGTTCAACATGTACCAGTCGTTGCACACGACGGTCATAGGCCCCAGCGGCAAGCCCGTCGAGCTGCAGATCCGCACCTTCGACATGCACCGCCGCGCCGAGTACGGCATCGCCGCGCACTGGAAGTACAAGCAGGAGGCCGTCGCCGGTGCCTCCAAGATCCGCACCGATGTGCCCAAGCACGCCGGCAAGAACCAGGACACCGTCAACGACATGGCCTGGCTCCGGCAGCTCCTCGACTGGCAGAAGGAGACCGAGGACCCGGGCGAGTTCCTGGAGTCGCTGCGCTTCGACCTCTCGCGCAACGAGGTCTTCGTCTTCACGCCCAAGGGCGACGTCATCGCCCTCCCGGCCGGTGCCACCCCGGTCGACTTCGCCTACGCCGTGCACACCGAGGTCGGCCACCGCACGATAGGGGCCCGGGTCAACGGCCGTCTGGTGCCGCTGGAGTCCACCCTGGACAACGGCGACCTGGTCGAGGTCTTCACCTCCAAGGCGCCGGGCGCGGGCCCCTCCCGCGACTGGCTGGGCTTCGTGAAGTCCCCGCGCGCCCGCAACAAGATCCGCGCCTGGTTCTCCAAGGAGCGCCGCGACGAGGCGATCGAGCAGGGCAAGGACGCCATCGCGCGCGCCATGCGCAAGCAGAACCTGCCGATCCAGCGGATCCTCACGGGCGACTCGCTGGTCACCCTCGCCCACGAGATGCGCTACCCCGACATCTCCTCCCTCTACGCCGCGATCGGCGAGGGGCACGTCGCCGCGCAGGGCGTGGTGCAGAAGCTCGTCCAGGCCCTCGGCGGCGAGGACGCGGCGACCGAGGACATCGAGGAGACCGCCCCGATCCGCACCCGCTCCAAGCGGCGCTCCAGCGCCGACCCGGGCGTGGTCGTCAAGGGTGTCGACGACGTGTGGGTCAAGCTGGCCCGCTGCTGCACCCCGGTCCCCGGCGACCCGATCATCGGCTTCGTCACCCGGGGCAACGGCATCTCCGTCCACCGCGCCGACTGCGTCAACGTCGACTCGCTCTCGCAGCAGCCCGAGCGGATCATCGACGTGGAGTGGGCGCCCACCCAGTCGTCCGTCTTCCTGGTCGCCATCCAGGTCGAGGCCCTCGACCGGTCCCGGCTGCTCTCGGACGTCACCCGCGTGCTGTCCGACCAGCACGTCAACATCCTCTCGGCGGCCGTGCAGACCTCCCGCGACCGGGTGGCCACCTCCCGCTTCACCTTCGAGATGGGCGACCCGAAGCACCTCGGGCACGTGCTCAAGGCCGTCCGGGGCGTGGAGGGCGTCTACGACGTCTACCGCGTGACGTCGGCGCGCAGACCGTGACGCCCGGACAGCGGACATGAGTAAGGGGCTCCGGCCATTGCCGGAGCCCCTTACTCATGGGCTTGATCGAATGATCAGCCGCCGAACTCCTCCAGGCCCTTCAGGGCCTGGTCCAGCAGCGCCTTGCGGCCCTCGAGCTCCTTCGCGAGCTTGTCGGCCTTCGCGTCGTTGCCCGCTGCGCGCGCCTTGTCGACCTGCTCCTGGAGCTTGTCGACGGCCGCCTGCAGCTGCCCCGTCAGACCGGCCGCACGGGCCCGCGCCTCCGGGTTCGTCCGCCGCCACTCGGCCTCCTCGGCCTCCTGGATGGCCCGCTCCACGGCGTGCATCCGGCCCTCGATCTTCGGCCGGGCGTCGCGCGGCACATGGCCGATCGCCTCCCAGCGCTCGTTGATCGAGCGGAACGCCGCCCGCGCCGCCTTGAGGTCCGTGACCGGCAGCAGCTTCTCGGCCTCGGCCGCCAGCTCCTCCTTGAGCGTGAGGTTGCCCTGCTGTTCGGCGTCACGCTCGGCGAAGACCTCGCCGCGCGCCTGGAAGAAGACGTCCTGGGCGCCGCGGAAGCGGGACCACAGCTCGTCCTCCGCCTCGCGCTGGGCGCGACTACGGCGGTAGGTGAGGCGGAGCCTCCACCGGGCGCGGCAGCGGGTCCGGCCCC
>NZ_JBFAPH010000447.1:0-4118 GCF_040675635.1 Streptomyces sp. NPDC049577 | reverse complement strand
TCTCTCCCGCGGCGCCTCCCTCACCGACTTCGCGGAGAAGATCGGCGCCAACCCGGCGTCGCTCGTCGCCGTGATGATGAACCTCGGCGAGATGGTCACGGCCACGCAGTCCGTCTCCGACGAGACGCTGCAGCTCCTCGGCGACGAGATGAACTACACCGTTCAGATCGTCAGCCCCGAGGAGGAGGACCGCGAGCTGCTCGAGTCGTTCGACATCGAGTTCGGTGAGAACGAGGGCGGCGAGGAGATGCTCGTCGCGCGTCCGCCGGTCGTGACCGTCATGGGTCACGTCGACCACGGTAAGACGCGACTCCTCGACGCGATCCGCAAGACCAACGTGGTCGCGGGCGAGGCCGGTGGCATCACCCAGCACATCGGTGCCTACCAGGTCGCGACCGAGGTCAACGACGAAGAGCGCAAGATCACCTTCATCGACACCCCGGGTCACGAGGCGTTCACCGCCATGCGTGCCCGTGGTGCGAAGTCGACCGACATCGCGATCCTCGTGGTGGCGGCCAACGACGGTGTCATGCCGCAGACGATCGAGGCCCTGAACCACGCCAAGGCGGCCGACGTGCCGATCGTGGTCGCGGTCAACAAGATCGACGTCGAGGGCGCGGACCCGACCAAGGTGCGCGGTCAGCTGACCGAGTTCGGCCTGGTGGCCGAGGAGTACGGCGGCGACACCATGTTCGTCGACATCTCCGCCAAGCAGGGTCTGAACATCGACAAGCTGCTGGAGGCCGTCGTCCTGACCGCCGACGCCGCGCTCGACCTGCGCGCCAACGCGGAGCAGGACGCGCAGGGCATCGCGATCGAGGCCCACCTCGACCGCGGTCGCGGCGCCGTGGCCACCGTCCTCGTCCAGCGCGGTACCCTCCGCGTCGGCGACACGATGGTCGCCGGTGACGCGTACGGCCGTGTCCGCGCGATGCTCGACGACAAGGGCCAGAACGTGGAGGAGGCGGGTCCGTCGACCCCGGTCCTCGTCCTCGGTCTGACCAACGTCCCGGGCGCCGGCGACAACTTCCTCGTCGTCGACGAGGACCGCACGGCCCGCCAGATCGCCGAGAAGCGTGCGGCGCGCGAGCGCAACGCGGCCTTCGCCAAGCGCACCCGCCGGGTGTCCCTCGAGGACCTGGACAAGGTGCTCAAGGCCGGCGAGATCCAGCAGCTCAACCTCATCATCAAGGGCGACGCGTCCGGTTCGGTCGAGGCTCTCGAGTCCTCGCTGCTCCAGCTCGATGTGGGCGAGGAGGTCGACATCCGCGTGCTGCACCGCGGCGTGGGTGCGGTCACCGAGTCCGACATCAACCTGGCGTCCGGCTCCGACGCGATCGTCATCGGCTTCAACGTCCGCGCCGAGGGCCGTGCCACCCAGATGGCCGAGCGCGAGGGCGTCGACGTCCGGTACTACTCGGTCATCTACCAGGCGATCGAGGAGATCGAGGCGGCCCTGAAGGGCATGCTGAAGCCGGAGTACGAAGAGGTCGAGCTCGGTACGGCGGAGATCCGCGAGATCTTCCGCTCGTCCAAGCTGGGCAACATCGCGGGTGTCCTCATCCGCTCCGGCGAGGTCAAGCGCAACACCAAGGCGCGCCTCATCCGCGACGGCAAGGTCGTGGCGGAGAACCTCAACATCGAGGGCCTGCGTCGCTTCAAGGACGACGTCACCGAGATCCGCGAGGGTTACGAGGGCGGTATCAACCTCGGCAACTTCAACGACATCAAGGTCGACGACGTCATCGCGACGTACGAGATGCGCGAGAAGCCGCGCGGCTGAACCGCGTAGCGCTCAACCGGGGCCGGTCGGCGGACGTAATATCCGTCGATCGGCCCCGGCCGTTGCGTGTACGGTGCGAGGAGTTCGCAGGTACACCACACAGGCCTCACGGGTGGGCTTCACCCGCACCGCATGTATGTAGGGACGCTGTCCTTCGACCTGCTCCTCGGCGATGTCCGGTCGCTGAAGGAGAAGCGCTCCGTCGTCCGCCCGATCGTCGCCGAGCTGCACCGCAAGTACGCGGTGAGCGTGGCGGAGGTCGGGGACCAGGACCTCTACCGCAGGGCCGTGATCGGCGTGGCGGCGGTCTCCGGGGACGCGGGGCACCTCACGGACATATTGGACCGCTGCGAGCGCCTCGTCGCCGGGCGGCCCGAAGTGGAGCTGCTGTCGGTCAGGCGGCGGTTCCACGGCGACCATGACGACTGAGCGCGTCAGGGCCGCCGGAAGCACAATGGACAAGAAGAAGGAGACGGACCAGTGGCCGACAATGCGCGCGCAAAGAGGCTGGCGGACCTCATCCGGGAGGTGGTCGCCCAGAAGCTGCAGCGCGGCATCAAGGACCCGCGGCTCGGCTCGCACGTGACCATCACGGACACCCGGGTGACCGGCGACCTGCGGGAGGCGACGGTCTTCTACACGGTCTACGGCGACGACGAGGACCGGGCCAGCGCCGCCGCGGGCCTGGAGAGCGCCAAGGGCATGCTGCGCTCGGCGGTGGGCGCCGCCGCCGGCACCAAGTTCACCCCGACCCTGACGTTCGTCGCGGACGCGCTGCCCGAGAACGCCCGCACGATCGAGGACCTCCTCGACCGGGCGCGCGCCTCGGACGCGAAGGTCCGCGAGGCGTCGTCGGGCGCCCGGTACGCCGGCGAGGCCGACCCGTACCGCAAGCCCGGCGAGGACGACGCCGACGGAACGGACGCGACCGCCGAATGAACCGCAAGCCCACCGTGCCGGACGGCTTGATCGTCGTCGACAAGCCGGCCGGCTTCACCTCGCACGACGTCGTCGCGAAGATGCGCGGCATAGCCCGTACGCGGCGGGTCGGGCACGCGGGGACGCTCGACCCGATGGCGACCGGCGTGCTCGTCCTCGGCGTCGAGCGGGCCACCAAGCTTCTCGGTCACCTCGCGCTGACCGAGAAGGAGTATGTGGCGACGATCCGGCTCGGCCAGTACACCGTGACGGACGACGCCGAGGGCGAGGTCACCTCCTCGCAGGACGCCTCCGGGGTGACCCGGGAGGCGATCGACGCGGGCGTGGCCAAGCTGACCGGGGACATCATGCAGGTGCCCTCCAAGGTCAGCGCCATCAAGATCGACGGCAAGCGCTCCTACAAGCGGGCGCGGGAGGGCGAGGACTTCGAGATCCCCGCCCGCCCGGTGACGGTCTCCTCGTTCGCCGTGCACGCCGTGCACCCCGCCGAGGCGGCGGACGGCACCCCGGTGCAGGACCTGCTGGTCTCCGTCGTCTGCTCGTCCGGCACCTATGTGCGGGCCCTGGCCCGCGACCTGGGCGCGGACACCGGCGTCGGCGGCCACCTCACGGCGCTGCGGCGCACCCGCGTCGGCCCGTACGGGCTGGGCGAGGCGCGCACGCTGGACCAGCTCCAGGAGGAGCTGACGGTCATGCCGGTGGCCGAGGCGGCGGCCGCCGCCTTCCGGCGCTGGGACGTCACCGAGGAGCAGGCCCGGCTGCTGGGCAACGGCGTGCGCGTGCGGATGCCGCTGCTCGACGGGGAGGGCCCCGTCGCGGTCTTCGGGCCGGACGGCCGCTTCCTGGTCCTGGTGGAGGACCAGGGCGGGCGGGCCAAGAGCCTCGCCGTCTTCGCCTAGACCCGTCTTCGCCCGGATCCGTCTTCGCCGAGATCCGTCTGGGCCGGGTCCGTTCCCACCGTGGGACGGGGAGCGCCACCGTACGCGCTCCCCGCCCCACGATCCCCCTCCCACAACTCTCTATCCATCCCCCGCCCTTGATTCACCCAACGGGCAGGCGCTCGGAGTGAAAGAGGGGGGTGCAAGGGGGCGCGTTCGGGGTGGGACCTGGTTTCGCCGATCATCCGCTGCCTACCGTCGTCCGTACGAGGACGGCTCGGGAGGTTTCGGACGGATGAACGGTCGGCGGGCCGATGCGGAAGAGGCGCTGGTACGCATCCGCGACCTCGCCGGACGGGCGAGGGGCACGGGTTTCCTGGCCGACGACCGCGGCACCCTGGTCACCAGCCATGAGGCGGTGGACGGCCTGGCCCGGCTGGTTCTGTACGGGCCGGGGGACCTGACCGACATGCACGAGGGTCTCGCCGACAACCCGGTCGTCTGGCAGCTGCAGAGCC
>NZ_JBFAPH010000446.1:0-4119 GCF_040675635.1 Streptomyces sp. NPDC049577 | reverse complement strand
CGAAGAACACGACCTGCCGGCCGGGTTCGCGCCGGGCGATCTCCAGGGCGTCCAGGGGCGAGTAGACGACGCGGACGTCGCCGCCGTCGCTCTTGACGCGGAACAGGTCGCGATCGCTGCCGGGCACGCGCAGCATGTCGCCGAACGAGCAGAAGGTGACGTCGGGGAGGGCGGCGATGGCGAGGGCCTTGTCGATCATCTCCAGCGGGGTGACGCAGACGGGGCAGCCGGGGCCGTGGATGAGTTCCAGGCCGTCGGGCAGCAGCTGGTCGATGCCGTGCCGGATGATCGAGTGGGTCTGGCCGCCGCAGACCTCCATCAGGGCCCAGGGCCGGGTCACGGTGGCGTGGATGTCCTCCAGCAGGCGCCGGGCCAGCCGGGGGTCGTTGAACTCGTCGAGGTACTTCACCGGCCGTCCTCCTCCGTGACCGCGGCCGTCCGCGTGAGCCCGGCGCCTTGCGCGAGCCCGGTGTCCTGCGCGAGCCCGGCCTCGGCGGCGGCCCGGCTCCACGGGTCGCCGAACTCCTCCTCCAGGGCGCCGATGCGGGCGAAGAGGTCCAGCGTGGCCAGGGCGGCCTCCTCGTCCAGGCGCTGAAGCGCGAAGCCGACGTGCACGACGGCGTATTCGCCGACCTGGATGTCGGGGAGGTAGGCGAGGCACACGTCCTTCACCGCTCCCCCGAAGTCGACCTTGGCCATGCGGGTGCCGTCCCGCTCATGGACGCTGATCACCTTGCCGGGAACCGCCAGGCACATCCCCCGCTCCTTCCCGCTCGTGGGCTCGGGCGGCGACCAGCAGCTGGCCGAGGGCCAGGCCGCCGTCGCCGCACGGCACCCTGCCGTGGCGCACCACCGTGAAGCCGGCCGTGCGCAGTGCTCGTGTGCAGCTGTCCTCCAGGACGGCGTTGGCGAAGACGCCGCCCGTGAGCGCCACGGTGTTCACCGTCGTCCGCTGCCGGGCGGCGGCGCAGGCGGTGACGACGGCGCCGGCGACGGCGTGGTGGAAGCGCGCGGCGACGACCTCGGCCGGGCATCCGTCGCGCAGATCGGCGACGATCGCGCGCAGGACGGGTGCCGGGTCGAGGGTGAGGGGGCCGTCGCCGTCGCCGTCCCGGGTGCCGAACGCGTAGGAGCCCGCGGTCCCGTGGGGGGCGGCCGCGGCGCGGGCCTCGAGGGCGACGGCGGCCTGTGCCTCGTGGTCGGCGCGGTGGCGGACGCCGATGAGCGAGGAGACCGCGTCGAACAGCCGGCCCATGCTGGAGGTGGGCACGCAGGCGACGCCGCGCTCCAGCTGGGCCGCGAGGACGGTGCGTTCGCGCTCCGTGCAGGCGCTCACGCAGGGCAGGTCCGGGTCCCACGCGATGTCCGCGGCGCGCAGGTGGGACAGCGCCATCCGGTAGGGGTTGCGGACGGCCGCGTCGCCGCCGGGCAGGGGCACGTACGCGAGGTGGGCGAGGCGGCGGTACCCGTCGTAGTCGGCGAGCAGCACCTCGCCGCCCCAGACGGCGTCGTCGTCGCCGTAGCCGGTGCCGTCGAAGGCGACGCCGATGACGGGGGCGGTGCCGTCGAGGCCGGCGTCGGCCATGGCGGAGGCGATGTGGGCGTGGTGGTGCTGCACCAGGTGGAGCGGTCGGTCGCCGGCGTGGTCACGGGCCCACGCCGACGACCGGTATGCGGGGTGCCGGTCGGCGGCCAGCAGGCGCGGACGGACACCGGTGAGGGCGGAGAGGTGGTCGACGGCTCTGCCGAACGCGGCGAGGGTGGCGGGTTCGGCCAGGTCCCCGATGTGCTGCGACAGCCAGGCGGAGCCTTCGCGCGCGAGGCAGAAGACGTTCTTCAGGTCGCCGCCGGCGGCGAGCGCGGGCGGCACGGCGAAGGGCAGGGCGAGGGGTTCGGGCACATAGCCGCGCGAGCGGCGGACGGGGACGGCGCTGCCGTCGGCGCGTACGCGCACCACGGAGTCGTCGCAGGGCACGTGGATCGGCCGGTCGTGCCAGAGCAGGGCGTCGGCCGGCCCGCGCAGCCGCCGGTGCGCCTCCGCGTCGTCCGTGACGATCGGCTCGCCGGAGCGGTTGCCGCTGGTCATCACCAGCGCCCTGGGCCCCGGCGGGTCGCCCGGGAGGCCGAACAGCAGCCGGTGCAGGGGCGTGTACGGCAGCATCAGGCCGACGTCCGGGCTGTCCGGGCAGACGGCCTCGGCGAGGGGGAGGCGCGGCGGGGTGCGGGGGTCGCGGCGGACGAGGACGACGGGGGCGCGGTGGCCGGTGAGCAGCCGGCGTCCGGCGGCGGATACGGGGGCGATGTCCCGAGCGGTGGCGAGGTCGGCGGCCATGACGGCGAAGGGTTTGCCGTCGCGCCGCTTGGCGGCGCGCAGCCGGGTGACGGCGTCGGAGTCGGTGGCGTCGCAGGCCAGGTGGTATCCGCCGATGCCCTTGACGGCCAGGATCGCGCCCTTCGCGAGGAGTTCGCGGGCCCGTTCCAGGGCCTCGGCTTCCGTCAGGCGCTTCTTCCCGTGGGTCAGGCGGAGCCGGGGCCCGCAGCCCGGGCAGGCCAGGGGCTGGGCGTGGAAGCGCCGGTCGCCGGGGTCGGTGTACTCGGCGGTGCACGGGTCGCACAGCTCGAAGCCGGCCATGGTCGTCGCCGGTCGGTCGTACGGCAGCGCGGTGACGATCGTGTAGCGCGGGCCGCAGTGGGTGCAGGTGATGAACGGGTGCCGGTGGCGGCGGTCGCGGGGGTCGCCCAGCTCGCGCAGGCACACGGCGCACAGGGCGGTGTCGGGCGGGATCAGTGTGTGCTCCCCGCCCGGCTCCGAGGGCCGGATGTCGAAGCCCACGGAGCCGAGCGGGGGCAGTCGCCGGTGGGAGACCGACGAGACCACGGCGAGCGGCGGCGCGTGCAGTGTGAGGCGGGCGCAGAAGTCCTCCACGAGCGCGGGTTCGCCCTCGACCTCGGCGACGACGCCGCCGGCGTTGTTCGCCACGTACCCGGCCAGCCCGAGCTCCTGGGCGAGCCCGTGCACGAACGGCCGGAAGCCGACGCCCTGTACGACGCCGCGCACGGTGACCCGTCGCCGGACGCCTGCCCGGTCGCCTGCGGCGCGCTGCGGGGTGGCTCCACCGGCTGGGCGGGCCGCTGTGGTGACGGTCCGGGAGGCCGTGGGACGCCCGTCCTGGTCGGCGGCGCCGTCTGTCGCAGCGCGGGCGGCTTCGGCGGAAGCCGCCTCGGACACGCCGAGGGCCGCGCCGGCCGCCGTCACGCCGGCGGCACGTGGAGCCGGGCCGGCGGGTCCGCCGGCACCGGTGGCTTCGCCCGGTTCGGTGGCGCCGCGCGTCGTCGTCCCGTCCTCCGTACCGGGGGGCGCGGTGGCGACGGTGACGCTCGCGGGGCGGGCGGCTTTGGCCGGACCGGACAAACCGGGGCCGGTGACCGCACCGGGGTCCGTGACGGCGCCCGGCGCAGGCCCGGCACCCGCGCGGGCAGCTTCGCCGTGGCCGGCGACAGCGCGGTCCACGGGCCCGGCTTCCGGGTCGCAGGCAGGGCCAGGCGCGATCATGCCGACGGCACGGGCGGCTTCGCCGGACGGTGTCCGGGACACCACCACGGGTCCGATCGTCCCGGACATGCTGAGTACGGTGACCTGGCCGGGGTCGGTGACGGCACCTGTCACGCACCCGATGCCCGTGCCGCAGGCCGTGCCGGCCGCTTCCCCACCGGGCGTGCCCGGCACCGTCGCCGTGGCGGCCTCGGCAGGCGCGCCGGCCGGCTTGCCGGGGCCGGCCGGTTCGTCGGCCGCGGGTGCGTCAGCGGCGCGGGGCGCGTCGGCGTCGGCCGCGCCCTCGTCGGTCATGTCGGTCATGCCGGTCGCGTCGGCCGCGTCCGTCGCGTCCGTCGCTGTCGCGGAGCGAGGAGTGGTCGTCACGGCGTGCCCGCCGTCTGGGGCTCGGGGGCCGGGGAGTCGTCGGCGGCGGTGTCGGCCGGCTCATGGTCGTGCGTGTGCGCGGAGGCGTCCGCGTGCTGGGCCGCCATCGCGGGGCGGTGGGGCGGCGTGCCGGGCCGGACGGCCAGCAGGCGGTCCGCGAGGGTCGCCAGGCCCGTCTCCAGGCGGGCCGACGTCTCGAC
>NZ_JBFAPH010000445.1:0-4136 GCF_040675635.1 Streptomyces sp. NPDC049577 | reverse complement strand
CCGGGTGCGGAAGTCCTCGCGCTGCAGCAGCTGCGAGACCGGCACCTGGGTGAGCAGACCCAGCAGCTCCGGGAAGGTGTACGGCGCGAGCCACTGCCGCCGGCCGGCTGCCGGTCGTGCTGCTCCTGGCCGCCACGCCGTGGCTGCTGGACCGGGGCGTCTCCCCGGGCGCGCTCGTCGGCGCGCTCGCCTATCTCACCCAGTCCCTGCTGCCGGGCCTGCAGAACCTCATCCACGGCCTGGGCACCAGCGGCTCGCGGCTCGCGGTCGTCCTTCGCCGGCTGAGCGGCCCACCGGCGCGCGAGCCCGCGCGGCCCGCGGGGCCGGGCGCCCGCGAGCCCCGTACCGCCCCCGCGCCGGCCGTCGAGCTGCGGGGCGTCACCTTCGGGTACGGCCCGCACGCCGCCCCCGTCGTGCGGGACCTGGACCTGACGCTGCCGCAGGGCGCCCACCTCGCCGTCGTGGGCCCCAGCGGGATCGGCAAGTCGACCCTGGCGGGCCTGGTCGCGGGCCTGCTGGAGCCGCGCGCGGGCCGGGTGCGGGTGGCCGGCGTGCCGGCCGGGGCGCCGGACGCGGTGGCGCGGCGCGTGCTGATCCCGCAGGAGGCGTACGTGTTCTCCGGCAGCGTCGCCGACAACCTGCGCTATCTGAACCCCGGCAGCGGCACCGGCGAGGTGCTGGCCGCGGTGGAGGCGATCGGCGCGGCCGGGCTCGTGGAGCGGCTCGGCGGGCTGGAGGGGCGCGTCGTCCCGGAGCGGCTGACCGCGGGGGAGCGGCAGCTGATCGCGCTGGTCCGGGCGTATCTGTCACCGGCCCCGGTGGCGCTGCTGGACGAGGCGGCCTGCCACCTCGACCCCGCCGCCGAGGCCCGTGCGGAGCGCGCCTTCGCGGCGCGCCCCGGCGGCACCCTGATCGTGATCGCCCACCGGGCCGGCTCGGCCCGGCGCGCGGGCCGCGTGCTGGTGATGGACGGGACGGAGACGGTCGCGGGAACACACCGCGAACTGCTGGACCGGTCCCCGCTCTACCGGGACCTCATGGGCGGTGAGGGCCCGGGGGCGGGCGGCGGCCGCTCACAGCCAGCCGGCGCCCCGCGAGATGCGGATCGCGTCGACACGGTTGCGGGCCCCGGTCTTCCGGGTGATCGCGGCCATGTAGTTGCGCACCGTCCCGTTCGACAGGTGCAGACTGCGGGCGATCTCCCCGACGGAGGCGCCCTCGGCGGCGAGTGAGAGGACGCTCAGCTCCCGCCGGGTGAGCGGAATGGCGGCGGCCTCCAGGAAGCCGAAGCCGAGCGACTCGTCGATGTAGCGCTCGCCCTTGGCGACATGGCGTATGCCCTCGACGAGCCGGTCGGGTGAAGCGTTTTTGCTCAGGTATCCCAGGGCTCCCTCCTCGTAGGCGCGCCGCAGGGGCCCCGGCCGTCCGGCGGTCGCCAGGGCGAGCAGGGCGCTGCCCTCGTCTCCGGGGACCCCCGCGTCCCCGCCGCCGCTGCCGCCCGTCACGCCCCGGCGCGCCCTGCTACATCGGGCCGTCATCCCGCCCAGTGCCCCGATGCCGCGGGGGCCGCCGGCCTCGGGACTGTCCATGTCCACCACGCACACATCCGGTCGCAGGGCCCGGAAGGTGGCGATCGCCCCCAGCCAGGACGCGGAGGACACCTCCAGGTCCGATTCTCTGCCGACCAGTGACGCCAGTGCCGTCCGCAGCAGATAGGTGTCGTGTATCAGAAGAACCCGGATCACGTTTCCGCCTCTCCCCGTCCGTCGCCAACACCTCGGGCACGTCGGTACATACATACCGACGTGAGCCACTGTCCCGGGCAGGGATATTCAGTCCCCCGGGGGCGCGAGGGCGTACTGAAATCGGCCAAGTGCGCCCGGAGCGCGGTCAGGCTGTGGGCACGCGGAGGTCGATGAGCCGGCAGACCGTGTCGATGTCGATCCGCACCTGGGCGATGGAGGCCCGTCCGGAGAGCCAGGTGACGAGCGCGGAGTGCCAGGTGTGCTCGATGACCCGCACGGTGGAGAGCTGCTCGGGCGTGGGCGGCCCGGTCAGGCCCATGGCGTCGAGGATGATGGCCGTGGTCAGCCGGGAGACGGCGTCGACCTCGGCGCTCACCGAGCGGTCGGCGAAGGTGAGCGCGCGGACCATGGCGTCGGCGAGGTGCGGTTCGCGCTGCATCGCGCGGAAGGCCCGCATCAGGGTCTGCGCGACGCGGGCCGCGGGGTCCTCCTCGGTGGGCGGGCGGCGGCGCAGCGTCTCCTGCAGCCGCTCCAGCTGGTCCTGCATGGTGGCGACGAGCAGATGGACCTTGGAGGGGAAGTAGCGGTAGAGCGTCCCGAGGGCGACGCTCGACACCTCGGCGACCTCGCGCATCTGCACCGCGTCGAAGCCGCCCCGGCTCGCCAGCCGTGCCGTCGCGTCGAGGATCCGGCGCCGCCGGGCCTCCTGGCGCGCGGTGAGCGGCGCAGTGGCGGTGGCCGGCTTCGGGTCTGCGGTCATCTGTCCCACTTCGGTGGCGGTCGGCGATGCGCGTGCACGGCGGCAGGGCTCGGCACAGTGACGCGAATCACTGGAACGTGTTCTAGATTAGCGCGCCCTCCCGCGTCTTCGCTGCCGTTCGTGCAGGGTGCGGGCTGTTCGAGGGGGCGGACGGGGCGTCCGGCGGGAGTGCGCGCGGAGCCGTGCGCCGGGTGCGGAATATCAAATTCCGTGGGCTGACTTCACGTCAAAGTCCGTCAGGTTTGCTTAACTTGCCGTCGATTTTTGCCAGACCTCGATCAAGTCCGACCGCGATCGACCATGATCGTCGGTCCGTGGAAATTCCGGAGGACGGCCGTGACCACCGAGGTGCCCTCGTTTCCCTTCACCCATGACGACATGCTCCAGCCGCCCTGCGAGTACGCGCGGCTGCGCGCCACCGACCCGGTGACGCAGGTCGTCCTCCCCAGCGGGGACAAGGCCTGGCTGGTCACCCGCTACGAGTACGCCCGCACCGTCTTCGCCGACCGCCGGTTCGTGCGCATCGGCGAGGACGCGGCCCGCCTCACCGAGGACGGCGGGCTCGACGACGCGCTGAACTCCCGCCCCGGCAAGCTCTCCGACCACGAGCGCTGGCGCAGCATCGTCGGCAAGGCGTTCACGCCCCGCTACGTCGAGGAGCTGCGGCCCCGCGTCGAGCGCGTCGTCGACACCCTCCTCGACGCGATGGAGGAGCAGGGGCCGCCCGCCGACCTGGTCGAGGACTACCACTTCCCCCTCCCCATGGAGGTCATCTGCGAGCTGCTCGGGGTGCCCAACGACCGGCAGGACGACTTCCGCCGCTGGGCCAGCGAGTCCGTCACCCTCAGCGGCCGCACCGCCGAGGACGTCGCCCGGCTCAACCAGGAGATGGAGGGGTTCTTCCAGGAGCTCATCGAGCGCAAGCGCACCGAGGGCGGCGACGACCTGCTGACCCGGCTGGTGCACCTGCACGACAGCGACGCGGGCCGGCTCACCGAGGCGGAGCTGCTGGTGACGGCCCACGGCCTGTTCATCGCCGGGTACGAGACCACCGGCAACGCCCTGGGCAAGGGCATGTACGCGCTCTTCCGCAACCCCGCACAGCTCGCCGCCCTGCACGCCGACCCGTCCCTGGTGCCCGGCGCGGTCGAGGAGATGCTGCGCTACGCCCCGCTGGACTCCGGCTACGGCATCCCGCGCTACGCCCTGCGGGACGTCGAGCTGGGCGACACCGTCATACCCGCCGGCGCGACGGTCGTCGTGCCGCACTTCGCGGCCAACCGCGACCCCGGGCAGTTCCCGGACGCCGACCGGTTCTCGGTCACGCGCGAGCCCAACGCCCATCTCACCCTCGGCCACGGGCGCTACTTCTGCATCGGGGCGCCCCTGGCCCGGCTGGAGATGCGGCTGGCCGTCGGCCGCCTGCTGGAGCGCTTCCCCGGCCTGCGGCTCGCCGTGCCGCCGGAGGAGATCCGCGCCCACCAGAACCTCATCACCGAGGGCCCGGTGAGCCTGCCCGTCACCTGGTGACGGCCCGCTGACGCGCGGAGGGGCGGCAGGGCTCCCTCGGTACCCTGCCGCCCCTCACACACCTGCGTGTCCGGCACGCGGGTGCTCGGGTTCACACGCTC
>NZ_JBFAPH010000444.1:0-4152 GCF_040675635.1 Streptomyces sp. NPDC049577 | reverse complement strand
CACCGTTCCGCACGACACCCCCATGATTTCCGCGACTTGTGGCACCTCGTAGCCGAGCACGAAGCGCAGCAGCACGACGTCCAGCTGCCGCTCCGGCAACCGCGCGATCGCCGCATACAGCCCCAGCGAGGACTCCAGCACTTTCAACTGATTGCGGACGGACTCGCGGACCTTGGCGAACGTCGTGGTCGCCACCAAGGCGCTGCCGGCCGGCTCGGTCATCACCAGCTGCGCGGCGATGGCCTGGCGCAGTATGGAGATCGCGTAGCGCGGGACGCTCGGCTCGCTGAGCACCGTGCCCCACGACTCCAGCAACTGCACGAACACCGTCTCGACAGCCTCGATCGCCGCCTTGCTATCCCCCAGGTGCAGGAGCGCGTAGCGGAGGTAGACGCGGTGATAGCGCTGGTAGAACGCCTGAAACGCGAGCGGCGGCTCGGGCGGAGAGGAGGCCATGCCCTACGCCTCCCCCGCCTGCTCACCGACGGCGCGTTCCTGCATGGCGGCATCCCGGCGCTCACGAGCGATCTCCGCCGCGCCAAGCCGCACGCCCACCCCCAGAAGGTGACGGCCGGCCGTCACCAGGTCGGGCGTGAAGGTCCTCACAGCAACGACCGCCATGGCCACTTCGACCCAACGACAACTCACCAAGGACTCCATTCGGTAATGCACCGGGACCTGCTCCACACCCGGACGAAGTGATTACCTTCTGAAGTCAGCTCATCGCACAGGGCCCTCAAACGTTCAGCCACCACAACCAGAACTTCGACGAACCAGCGCACTCGTCATCGCCGCGCGCCCCATCAGCGCAGAACGCGCCCCTGCGTGCGGCGGCCGAACGCCGGACCGGCGCCTCCGGCACGGCGCGCCATCACACGGTCGAACATCTTTCGGTCACACGTCTATCGCATGGCTGGATCCGGTGCCATCCTGATCGCCCACGGGCAGCGTGATCTTCCGTCTCCCCCAGACGAGGTCGCCCCCGTGGTCGGCCCCGCCTGCGGACACCCCCTCCGGGTGGGGCCGCGTCGCACCTCCCGGCTCCCCACGGGAGGCCCGACGCACGCCCTTGATTGCCCCACAATGACCTGCCGATCGTTGATGGCCCGCCGTGAACGGCATGGCCCCGAGGCCACATACCGTTGCCTCTCAACTCGCGGTGGTTCGGTTCCGGGTGTGCCGTGACAACGACATGATCAGAGCTGCCGTCGCCAGGGTTGTTGCACCGGCGCCCATGTAGAGGCCGGTGGGTGCGCCTCCCGTGCCGGTGGCGGAGACGGCTCCGGCAAGGGGGCCGCCGATGAGGGAGGAGCCCTGCATGATCAGTCCGTAGACGGCCATGACGCGGCCGCGCATGGCCGGGTCGGCGCGCTGCTGGAGGAGGGTGTTGATGGTGGCGGTGGTTGCCGCGATGGAGGCGCCGAGCGGGAGCATCACCACGCAGGCAAGCCAGGGGGTCCGGGACAGGGCCAGTGCCGTCATGCCGGCCGTCAGGGTGAGTGTGGAGGCGATGACGAGGCGGTCGCCGGGGGCGGAGGAGGCGGCGATCGCGAGGGATGCGAGTACGGCTCCGGCCGAGCTGACGGTGTACAGCAGGCTGACCAGGCCGAGTCCGCCACCGATGGTGTCGCTCGCCAGGAGGGGGAGGGTGACGTTGAAGTTGAGCGCGAACACGGCGACGAGGGTCAGCACCACGATGGGCACCAGCAGCCCCGGGGTCGACCTGATGGCCAAGAGCCCTTCCCGCACGCGGGGCCGGCTCTTGGCCGGGCGGGCGACCCGGCGCAGCCGGCTCACGTTCAAGGTGGCGAGTGCCACGACGACGCACCCGAAGGAGATGGCGTTGATGAGGAAGGGCGCGGAGAGCCCCCACCAGGCCACGGATACGGGGGCGAGCGCGACTCCGACGGCGCGGGTGGCCTGGTAACTGGCGCTGTTGAGGGCGATCGCGTTGGGGACGTCGGGCTCGCCGACGAGTTCGGGGATGATGGCCTGCCGGGCGGGCGCGTCGGCGGCGTTGACCAGGCCCAGCCCGGCGGCGCACACCCACACCAGGGCCAGGCTGACGTGCCCGGTCAGTGTGGCGAGGCCGAGGACGAGGGACAGCAGGCCGGACAGGCTCTGGGTGACGATGAGGAGCCGTCGCTTGTCGCGTCCGTCGGCGAGCGAGCCGCCCCACAGCGTGAGGATGAGGGGGGCGGACTGGAAGGCCGCGGTCACGCCCAGCAGGGTGCCGTTGCCCGGGGCGAGGACCTTCATCACCAGCCAGATCTGGCCGGTGAACTGGGCCCAGGTGCCGATGAGCGACACGGTCTGGGCCACGTAGTAGCGCCGGAAGTTCGGCACCCGCAGCACCCGGACCGTTCTCGCCAGCCGGCCGCCGGGCTCCGGCGGGTCGCTCACCGCCTTGCCGGCCGTGTCGGTGGGCTGGGTCATGATGCACCCCGCCCGATGCCCGTTGCCGCGTCACGCGGGCCCATGTCGTTCCCCTTCCCTGTCAAGCGGGCGTTGCTTCCGCGGTCCCCGCAACGCTGCGCGGCGCGGCCGGGGGCTCGACGGTGAACCGGGTGGTCGCCACGACTTCCGCTGCGAGGGCTCGGGCTTCTTCCACGGTCGGCGCGGTGGTGACGACCGCGCCGTGGCGGTCGCGGTTGTTGCGCGGCTCCTGCACCGGATCACCGACCTGCCGGTAGATGTGGTAGGCGACCACTCCAGGGGCGTCGCGCAGCGGGCTGGGCTCGATGCGCGAGAGCTTGCCGGCGCGGTCGACGACCATGGAGCGGATGCCCGCGACCGTTGCGGTGGGCTCCAGGTGCGGCAGCTGCTGCTGGGTGAAGAGGTCCACGAGGTCGGCGTAGAGCGAGCGGTTCAGGGCCGCTCCCATGACCAGCGGCATCAGTCCGCCCGCCAGGCGGCCGTTGATCTCGATGATGCGCGGGCCGTCGGGGGTCAGCACGATCTCGGTGTGGGCAGCGCCGAGGTCGAAGCCGATCGCGTCCAGGGCCGCCCGGCACACTCGGGCGATCTCATCCCCTTCCTCCAGGGCGACGGGGAAACAGCCCGCGAGCTCCACCTGGTCAGGCAGCGGAGTCAGCTCCCGGTCCGTGATGCCGAGCACCAGGTGGTGGCCGCCGGCGCTGAACGTCTCGCAGCTCACGACCGGCCCGGCCATGTACTGCTCGATCAGGACCTTGCGGGCTGCGACGGCCGAGCGTCCGTAGCCGTCCAGAGCGAGGATCGGCTCGGCGAGGGCGGTGACCTCCGCGCGGTTGCCGGCGACACCGACGTTCAGCGACGCGGAGCCGTCCACCGGCTTAATGATCACCGGATAGCCGATCTCCTCGGCGCCCCGCACGGCCTCCTCCAAGGAGGCGGCGAGCCGGTGTGCCGGCTGCGGGATGCCGGCCGCGGCCAGGCGGCGGCGTGCGTGGAACTTGTCACGGGTCGCCCGGATGGCCTTGAGGGAGGTATGCGGCAGGCCGAGTCGGGCAGAGGCTTCGGCGACCGCGCGGGTGTGCTGTTCGCTGACGGTCAAGATCGCGTCAAGGCCGGGTCCGGCGACGACGGGCGCCAGCGCCTCCGCTAATCGGTCCGCGTCCGCCGTGGCCGAAGGCGTCAGCACCTGACTCGCCAGGCGCAGGTCTGTATCAGCCGGGTCGGCACCCTTGAGATACATGTCGAGGTCACAGGTAACGAATGCGGCCTCGTGCCCGGCATCCACGGCCTGGCGGATGAACTCGAAGGGGCGGACGGTCTGGTGTTCCACGACGGCTATGCGCATCTTTGCTCCAGTTAGGATGTTGGCGATTTCCACGTCGTGCTTTCCCGCCGTGCTCGGGCGAAAGGCCCATCGGCGCGGCGTCTTCCTTCAGCGCCCGGGGGTTCTCGCCAGCAGGAGAAGGTAGGCCCAGTCGGGGCGCTCGCGCTGAACGCGACGTGTGGCGAACACGCTGAATCCCGCCTCGCCGAGCATCGCCTCGGCCTCGACCGGCGTGAAGTACCGTGCGAGACGTCCATTGGGAACCTCGCGGAGTGTGCCCTCGCTGGCGGACTCAGGAGATGCGAACAGACTGATGGCGAAAACCCCTGAGGGACGCATCATCCGCTGCAGGGCCCGCAGGTAGGCCGGGTAGTCCTCAGGCTGCTGATGAT
>NZ_JBFAPH010000443.1:0-4157 GCF_040675635.1 Streptomyces sp. NPDC049577 | reverse complement strand
GGGCGAGCGCCCGGGCGGCGGCCGGCGCCCCGCCCTCGGCGGTCAACTGACTGATGAGGCCGATGCGTTCGGCCTCGGCGGCGGGTACGGGTTCGCCGAGCATCAGCAGCCGGGTCGCGTGGCCGAGGCCGACGACGCGGGGCAGCAGATAGGCGGCGCCCATGTCGCCGCCGGAGAGGCCCACCCTGGTGAAGAGGAAGGCGAAGCGCGCGCTCGGGTCGGCGACGCGGAAGTCGGCGGCGAGCGCGAGGACGGCCCCGGCCCCGGCCGCCACCCCGTGCACGGCGGCGACGACCGGGAAGGGGCACTCGCGTAACGCGCGGACGACCTGGCCGGTCATGCGGTTGAAGTCGAGCAGCCGGGCGGTGTCCATGGCCAGCGTGGCGCCGATGATCTCCTCGACGTCCCCGCCGGAGCAGAAGCCCCGCCCCTCGCCGCCGAGCACCAGCGCCCGTACGGTGCCGTCCCGGGCCAGTTCCGGGAGCAGGTCGCGCAGATCGGCGTAGGCGCCGAAGGTGAGGGCGTTGAGGCGGTCGGGGCGGGCGAGGGTGACGGTGGCGACGCCGGAGTCCAGGGTCAGACGCAGGTGCCGCCACTCTTCCGTACGGGACGCGGAGCCGGTGAACGGGCTCATGGCGCGCGGCCTCCTTCAGCCGGGGTCTGGTGAAGCCCTGGAGCTGGTGCCTGCCCGGCGAAGTTATCACCGACTCGTGACTGCCGTCACGAGTGCGCGATAGAACAGCAAGGGCCCTCAGCCCGCCAGGGTCGCCACCATCAGCGCCTTGATGGTGTGCATCCGGTTCTCGGCCTCGTCGAAGACGACCGAGTGCACGGACTCGAAGACCTCGTCGGTGACCTCCAGCGAGGTCAGCCCGTGCCGCTCGTGGATCTCCTGGGCGACGGAGGTGCCCAGGTCGTGGAAGGCGGGCAGGCAGTGCAGGAACTTCACCGCCGGGTTGCCGGTCGCGCGCAGCACGTCCATGGTCACGGCGTAGGGCGCGAGGAGGGCGATGCGGGAGTCCCAGACCTCCTTGGGCTCCCCCATCGACACCCATACGTCGGTGGCGACGAAGTCCGCGCCGCGCACCCCCTCGGCGACGTCGTCGGTCAGGGTGATGCGCGCGCCGCTGGCCTGGGCGCGCGCCCGCGCCTGGGCGACGATGCCGGGCTCGGGCCACAGTTCCTGGGGCCCCACGATCCGCACGTCCATGCCGAGCAGGGCGCCGGTCATCAGGTAGGAGTTGCCCATGTTGTAGCGGGCGTCGCCGAGGTAGGCGTACGCGACGTGCTCGAAGGGCTTGGCGGTGTGCTCGCTCATGGTGAGCACGTCGGCGAGCATCTGGGTGGGGTGCCATTCGTCGGTGAGCCCGTTGTAGACGGGCACCCCGGCGTACCGGCCCAGCTCCTCCACGGTGTCCTGGCCGTGCCCCCGGTACTGGATGGCGTCGAACATGCGGCCGAGTACCCGGGCGGTGTCCTTCACCGACTCCTTGTGGCCGATCTGCGAGCTCACCGGGTCGAGGAAGGTTGTGGAGGCACCCTGGTCCGCGGCGGCGACCTCGAAGGCGCAGCGGGTGCGGGTGGAGGTCTTCTCGAAGACCAGCGCGATGTTGCGGCCCCGCAGCCGCTGCTCCTCGGTGCCCGCCCGCTTGGCCGCCTTGAGCTCGGCGGCCAGCTCGATCAGCGCGTGGAACTCGTCGGCGGTCAGGTCCGTCTCCTTCAGGAGATGACGGCCCTTGAGGTCTGTCGCCATGGGGTGGACTCCTAGCTCAGAATTATGCAATCTATCGCATCATTATGCAGCCTTCTGTTCGACCCCGACCAGGCGGCTCCCGGCCCGGGTGCCCTAGGCCACCGGATCCCGCTCCACCGGGCAGCTCATGCAGCGCGGGCCGCCCCGTCCCCGCCCCAGCTCGCTGCCCGGGATCGTGATGACCTCGATTCCATGCTTGCGCAGAAACGTATTGGTCGTCGCGTTGCGTTCGTACGCCACGACGACGCCGGGCTCGATGGCCAGCACGTTGCAGCCGTCGTCCCACTGCTCACGCTCGGCCGCGTGGACGTCCTGGCGGGCGGTGAGCACCCGGATGGAGTCCAGCCCCAGCGCGGCGGCGATCGCGCGGTGCATGTGCTCCGGCGGGTGGTCGGTGACCTTCAGGTCCCGCTCCCCGACGCCCGGCTCGATGGTGTAGGAGCGGAGCATGCCCAGCCCGGCGTACTGGGTGAAGGTGTCGCCGTCCACCATCGTCATGACCGTGTCCAGGTGCATGAACGCCCGCCGCTTGGGCATGTCCAGCGCGATGATCGTACGGGCCGAGCCGGCGGCGAACAGGCCCCGGGCCAGCATCTCCACCGCCTGCGGCGTGGTCCGCTCGCTCATCCCGATCAGCACGGCCCCGCGGCCGATCACCAGCACGTCGCCGCCCTCTATGGTCGACGGATAGGCCGCCTGGCCCTCGGACCACAGGTGGAAGCCGCCGCCCGCGAAGAGCGGATGGTGCCGGTAGACGGCCTCGTAGTGCACCGTCTCGTGCCAACGGGCGGGCCAGCGCATCGCGTTGATGCTCACCCCGTCGTAGACCCACGCCGAGGTGTCCCGGGTGAAGAGGTGGTTGGGCAGGGGGTTGATGAGGAAGTCGTCGAGGTCCATCACGTGGAAGCGGACGGACACCGGTTCCGCGTGCCGCTCCAGGAACTCGCGCTTGGTCATGCCGCCCACCAGCCAGGAGGTGAGCTCCTGCGCGGGCATGGAGTCGAAGGCGTCGCGCAGATGGCCGGTGGCCAGGGGCCCGTACTCCTTCTCGTCGAAGACCCGGTCCAGCACCAGTGAGCGGGCCGCCGGCGCCCGCAGGCTCTCCGCCAGGAGGTCCTGGAAGAGGTGCACCTCGACGCCGCGCTCGCGCAGCACGTCGGCGAACCCGTCGTGCTCGGCGCGGGCGCGGCGCACCCACAGCACGTCGTCGAAGAGGAGGGCGGTCTTGTTCGAGGGCGTGAGCCGCTTCAGTTCCAGGTCGGGGCGGTGCAGGATGACGCGGCGCAGCCGCCCGGCCTCGGAGTCGACATGGAATCCCATCTCCCCATCCTGACCCCGGGGCACCGTGATCACTCGGCACGCGGGGCACGGAGTGCCGTGCCCCGCGTGCCGGGCGGCGTCACAGCCGGGGGTCGACGGGCTCCGACTCCAGCGCCAGCACGGCGAAGACCGCCTCGTGGACGCGCCACAGCGGCTCGCCGCCCGTCAGCCGGTCCAGGGCCTCCAGGCCCAGGGCGTACTCCCGCAGGGCGAGGGACCGCTTGTGCCCGAGGTGCCGCACCCGCAGCCGGGCGAGGTTCTCGGGGCGGGTGTACTCCGGACCGTAGATGATCCGCAGGTACTCGCGGCCCCGGCACTTCACGCCGGGCTGGACGAGCCCGCCGCCGGCCTCCCGCACATACGCCCCCAGCGGCTTGACGACCATGCCCTCGCCACCGGCCTCGGTGAGGTCCAGCCACCACCCGGTGCCCGCGGCGACGGACGTCTCGTCGCCGGTGTCGACGACCAGGCGCCGGGTGGCGGTCAGCAGCCCGCCGGGCCCGTCGGCCGCGACGAGGCGGTCGATCAGCGCGAGCTGCTCGTCGTGCGGCAGCGCGGCGAGGCTGCGGCCCCGGGCGGCCAGGATCTGGAAGGGCGCCAGCCGGACGCCCTCCAGGCCGTCCCCGACCGGCCAGCAGTACCGGCCGTACGCCTCCGTGAACGCCGCCGCGTCCTCGGCGCGCCCGCGCTGGCGGACGAGCAGCTCGAAGACGTCCAGGCCGCGGCCGGCGGCGGCCTCCAGGGCGGCCAGGGCGGGCGGGAGGACGGCCCGGGAGGCGGCGCCCACCGCCGCGTACTGGTTCCGCAGCAGGCCCGTGGCCTTCAGCGACCAGGGCATGAGCTCGGCGTCCAGCAGCAGCCAGTCGGTGTCCAGCTCCTCCCACAGCCCGGCCTCCGCCACACAGCGGCCGACGCGCTCCAGGACGCGCGCGGTCGTGGCGGGGTCGTCGAAGAACGGCCGCCCGGTGCGGGTGTACAGCGCCCCCGGCACCCCGCCGGCCGCGCCGAAGCGCTCGCGGGCCACGTCCGCGTCGCGGCAGACCAGGGCCACCGCGCGGGAGCCCATGTGCTTCTCCTCGCAGAT
>NZ_JBFAPH010000442.1:0-4195 GCF_040675635.1 Streptomyces sp. NPDC049577 | reverse complement strand
CGACGAGGCCGCCGTCGCCCAGGCCCTGCGCGCCACCGGCATGTACGAACTGGCCTCGATCACACCGGCCGTGGTGATGAAGCTCGGCCGTACCTTCCCCGCGGTGCGCGGCGCACTGGAGCGGTCCGGGCGGCTGGCGGAGGCGCGGTACGTCGAGCGGGCCACGATGGCCGGCGAGCGCGTGGACCGGCTGGCGGACGTGGACCCGGAGTCGGTGCCGTACTTCTCGGTGGCGGTGCTGCCGAGCCGCGTGAATACGGAACCGGCCGCGCGGCACGGCGAGGTCGTGGTCGTCGGGCTCGGTCCGGCGGGCCCGCTGTGGCTGACGCCGGAGGCGCGCGGCGCGCTGGCCGCGGCCCAGGACCTCGTCGGCTACAGCACCTACGTGGACCGCGTCCCCGTACGCCCCGGCCAGCGCCGGCACGCGTCGGACAACAAGGTGGAGTCCGAACGCGCCGAGTTCGCGCTGGACCTGGCGCGGCAGGGCCGGCGCGTCGCGGTGGTCTCCTCGGGCGACCCGGGCGTCTTCGCCATGGCCTCGGCCGTCCTGGAGGTCGCCGCGGAGGGCCCGTACCGCGACGTCCCCGTGCGGATCGTCCCCGGTATGACGGCCGCGCACGCGGCCGCCGCCCGGGCGGGCGCGCCGCTCGGCCACGACTACGCCGTCGTCTCGCTCTCCGACCGGCTCAAGCCGTGGGAGGTCATCGCCGAGCGCCTGCGGGCCGCGGCGGCGGCCGATCTGGTCCTCGCGCTCTACAACCCGGGGTCGCGCAGCCGCGTCTGGCAGGTCGGCAAGGCCCGCGACCTGCTCCTGGAGCACCGCGCGCCGGACACCCCGGTGGTCGTCGCCCGCGACGTGGGCGGCCCGGAGGAGAGCGTGCGCGTCGTCCTCCTCGGCGAACTCGACCCGGTGACGGTCGACATGCGCACGCTCCTCATCGTGGGTTCCACCCAGACCCGTCTGGCCCGGCGGGGCGCGGACGGCGACGAGCGGATCGTCTGGACGCCGCGCCGCTACCCGGAGCGCTGAGCGGAACCGGCCGCGGGTGTCGCGGGCGGGAACGGGACACCCGCCAGGACCGGGAGCAGCGTCTCCTCCTCGTGGTCGAGGTGGGCCGTGAGCTCCCGCGTCATCCGCTCCAGCTCGGCGCGGAAGCGCGGCGGGTCGGCGGTGGTGACGCCGGCCAGCAGCGCGAGGAGCCGATCCTTGATGCGCGCCAGCGCGCGGTGTTCCTCGCGGAGCCGGTCGGCCGCCGCGCGCAGCCGGGGGTGGTGCCGCGCGAGCGCCGGGAGGATGTGGTTGTCCTCGCTGGTGTGATGGAACGTCAGGGTCTCGCAGAAGGCGAGGCAGTGCTGCCGGATCTGCAGCCCCAGACCGGGCGCCGGGGGTGCGCCGGCCCCGGTGTGGGCCGCCCGCGCGGCGAAGTAGGCCTCGGTCTCCGCCCGGACGCGCTCCAGCTGGTCACGCAGCCAGTCGTGGACCTCCAGGAGCTTGTCGGCCACGCTGCGGACCTGCCGGGCTCCCGGGCGCGGGCGCTCCAGCACCACGACGGGCAGGATCCGTTCGGTGCGGGCCTGGTAGTCGGCGTACCCGGGCGCGGTCCGCACGACGTGTGCGAACAGTTCGTCGCGCCGGGCCCCTTCGGCGGGCACGGCGACGGTGTCGAACCGCTCGTCGCCGACCTCGACCCGCACGATCGGACGGACGAGCAGGTTGTGGTACCAGGCGGGGTGCCGGGGCGCGCCTTGGTCGGATCCGACGACGAGCAGCCGGTCGCCCTCGCGGACGTACCCCAGGGGCACGGTGTGCTCGGCGCCGGAGCGGGCGCCGGTGGTGGTCAGCAGCAGCAGGTCGCCGCCCTCGAAGGGGCCGCCGACCTTCCCGCCGTTGGCCCGGAACTCGTCGATGACGTACTGGTTGAACGACATGGTCATGGGTGTGCGTGGTCTCCGTGAAGCCGGGAGGACGCCGCGGCACGGCCGCGGCGCGGTGACATGGGGGTGGTGAGCGCGCACGGGCCCTCGGCCCGGGGAAGACGGGCGTCATCACGGAAGCGTGACGTACGGCGAGGTGAAGGCATCGCCGGGAGCGGGGGACGACGTGCGGAGGCGCCGGGATCAGACGCGAGACGCGGAGTGTGAACTCATGGCGTGGGTCCCTCGATGACAGGGTGCTCGCCCGACTGCCGACCGGCCCACCGCTCTTTGGTCGACGTCACGCGGCACGCCTGATCATTACAACCACGGCACGGGCGATGTGTCAATCGCTCCATGACCGGGCCCCGCACGGGAAGTTGCAGAGAATTCTCTGCAAAGAGTTCTCTGCAACTCTACGATCGCCCGTATGAGCGACGAACAACACGACGGGATACGGCCGTTCAAGCCGGTACGGCGCCTCGACGCCCGCAGTCTGCGCGGACTGGCCCACCCGCTGCGCATGGCCGTCTTCGAGATGCTGACTCTCGACGGTCCCGCCACGGCCACCGGGCTGGCCGCGCGGCTCGGGGAGAACACCGGGACCGTGAGCTGGCACCTGCGGCAGCTCGGCCGGCACGGCTTCATCGAGGAGGAGAAGGAGCGCGGCACCCGGCGCGAACGCTGGTGGCGGGTGGTCGAGGAGACGAGGGAAGTGGAGACCGGCGAGTTCCGCGAGGACCCCGGGACGGCCGGCGCCCTCTCCGTCTATCTGCACGAGCTGGTGCGGCAGTACTGCACGCGGGTCACCGACTTCCTGACCGAGGACTGGGACGGCGCATGGCGTCGCGCGAGCACCGTCTCCGACTGGCGTGACCTGCGGATGACGCCGGAGCAGCTCGCGGCGTTCAACGCGGAGCTCCTGGAGGTCGTCGCCCGGCACACCCCGCCCCCCGGTGCCGAGCCCGGGCCGGGGGCGCTGCCCGTCATCGTGCAGATCCAGTCCTTCCCGCGCCGGCCCCGGAGCGCCCTGCCCGAGGGCGGCGCGTCATGAGCCTGCTGCGGCGGCACCGGGACTTCCGGCTGCTGTGGTGCGGGGAGACGGCGGGCAGGTTCGGCGCTTCCGTGTCCTCCGTGGCGATGCCCCTGATCGCGGTGTCCGTCCTGCACACCGGCACGTTCGAGGTCGGTCTGCTGAGCGCCTCGGCCTGGCTGCCCTGGCTGCTGATCGGTCTGCCGGCCGGTGCCTGGGTGGACCGGATGCGGCGCAGGCCGGTGATGCTCACG
The DNA here is from genome assembly GCF_040675635.1 of Streptomyces sp. NPDC049577. Taxonomy (NCBI): domain Bacteria; kingdom Bacillati; phylum Actinomycetota; class Actinomycetes; order Kitasatosporales; family Streptomycetaceae; genus Streptomyces; species Streptomyces sp. NPDC049577. Next base: position 994 of record NZ_JBFAPH010000442.1, on the reverse strand, counting down.
GCGGCGGCGGTGTCCCTGCTGCTGTACTGCCTGGTGCCGCTCGCCGCATGGGCCGGGCGGCTGTCCGTGGGCGTGTTGCTGGCCGTCTCCCTGCTGGCCGGTACGGCCGGCGTGTTCTTCCAGACCGCCTACAGCGCCTACCTCCCGGGCCTGCTCGCCCCGGAGGACCAGGCGGAGGGCAACGCCAAGCTGCACGGCAGCGCTTCGGCCGCGCAGATCGCCGGGCTCGGCTCCGCCGGCGTCGTCGCGCAGGCGGCGGGTGCGGTGAACGGGATGTTCGTCCATGCGGGCACGTTCCTGGTCTCCTTTCTCTGCCTGGCGCGCATCCGGCACCGCGAGCCCGCTCCCGGGCGGCCCGCCGTCCGCTCCACCGGGCTGCTGCGCGAGGTCGGCGACGGTCTGCGCCTGGTCACGCGTGACCCCTGGCTGCGCGCGCTGACGCTGTTCGCGGCCGCCTCCAACCTGGCGCTCATGGGCTACCAGTCGGTGCGGGTCGTCTTCCTCGTCGAGAGCGTCGGCCTGGGGCCGCGGGCGGTCGGCGTGCTCGTGGCGATCGCCGGTGCCGGGGGCGTCGCCGGGGCGTTCGCGGCGCGCAAGGTCGCCGGCCGGATCGGCACGGCGCGCGCGACGCTGGTGTTCGAGGTGGGGCTCGCGGTGTTCGCGCTGCTCATCCCGGTGACGTCCGGCGGGGCCGGGCTCGTCCTGTTCGCCGCCGGCGGATTCTGCGTCTCGGCGGGCGTCGTGGCCGGCAACGTCCTCAAGGCCGGCTTCCAGCAGCGCTACTGCCCGCCGGAGCTGCTCGGCCGGCTCACCGCGAGCACGGCCTTCCTCAACTACGGCACGATTCCGCTGGGTGCCCTGCTGGGCGGGGCGCTGGGGACCGCGCTCGGCCTGCGAACGGCCATGTGGATCACGACGGCGGGGATTCCGCTCGCCGGGCTGGTCCTGCTCCTCTCCCCCGTCGGACGGTCCCGGGACCTGCCGGCGGGCCGCC
>NZ_JBFAPH010000441.1:0-4199 GCF_040675635.1 Streptomyces sp. NPDC049577 | reverse complement strand
CCGGCGCACGCGTCCCGTGCCCCTCGTTCACCACCGCCCACCGCCCCGTATTCCCGGAAGTCAACACGCCGCCACCCCCGTTCGGGGGTGGTGGGACTCGTCCCACCGTCGCACGATGCTAACCAGCGGGCCGGTTGTGTGCCCCGGCGAAGTGGAGGAGATGTGACGGCGACGCACCAGGCCGAGCAGGCCGACGCGGCAGACCCGGCGGGCGAGTTCCGGGCGGCGCGGGACTTCCTGCTCGCGCACCGCACCGACTACGCGACGGCGTACGAGGGCTTCCGGTGGCCGCGGCCCGCGGAGTTCAACTGGGCGCTCGACTGGTTCGACCGCGTCGCCGAGGGCAACGACCGCACGGCGCTGTGGATCGTGGAGGAGGACGGCACCGAGACCCGGCTGTCCTACGACGCCTTGCGCCGGCGTTCCGCCCAGGTCGCCAACTGGCTGCGTGGCCAGGGCGTACGCGCCGGTGACCGGGTGATCGTGATGCTCGGGAACCAGGCCGAGCTGTGGGAGACGGCACTGGCGGCGATGAAGCTGCGCGCCGTGGTCATCCCCGCCACGCCACTGCTGGGCACCGCCGACCTCGCCGACCGCGTCGAGCGCGGCGGCGCGCGCCACGTCCTGGTCCGCGCCGAGGACACCGGCAAGTTCGACGGAGTGCCCGGTGACTACACCCGCATCGCCGTCGGGGACGCGCCGGGCGCGGACGGCTGGCTGCGCTACGGCGACGCCGTGCGCGCCGACGAGACGTTCGCCCCCGACGGACCGACCCGCGCCGACGACACCCTGCTGCTGTACTTCACCTCCGGCACCACCGCCCGCCCCAAGCTCGTCGAACACACCCACATCTCCTATCCCGTCGGTCACCTGGCGACCATGTACTGGATCGGGCTGCGGCCGGGCGACGTCCACCTCAACATCTCCTCGCCCGGCTGGGCCAAGCACGCCTGGTCCAACCTCTTCGCGCCCTTCAACGCCGAGGCGACCGTCTTCGTGCACAACTACACCCGCTTCGACGCGGGCCGGCTGATGGCCGAGATGGACCGCTGCGGCGTGACGAGCTTCTGCGCCCCGCCGACGGTGTGGCGCATGCTCATCCAGGCCGACCTGTCCGCGCTGCGCACCCCGCCACGCGAGGTCGTCGCCGCGGGCGAGCCCCTGAACCCCGAGGTCATCGAGGCCGTCCGGGCGGCCTGGGGGGTGACCGTGCGGGACGGCTTCGGGCAGACGGAGACGGCCGTGCAGGTCGCCAACCCGCCGGGGCAGCCGCTGAAGAGCGGGTCCATGGGCCGGCCGGTGCCCGGCTTCCGCGTCGTCCTCCTCGACCCCGTCACCGGGCGGCCGGCGGACGAGGGGGAGATCGCCCTCGATCTGTCCGAGCGGCCCGTCGGCCTGATGACCGGCTACGCGGCCGACCCGGAGCGCACCGCCGAGGTCATGGCCGGCGGCTACTACCGGACGGGGGACATCGCCTCGCGGGACGAAGAGGGATATCTCACCTATGTCGGACGCGCCGACGATGTCTTCAAGTCCAGCGACTACAAGATCAGCCCCTTCGAGCTGGAGAGCGCCCTGCTGGAGCACGAGGCCGTCGCCGAGGCCGCGGTCGTCCCGGCCCCGGACCCGCTGCGGCTGTCGGTGCCCAAGGCGTACGTGGTGCTCGCCGAGGGCTGGGAGCCGGGGCCGGAGACGGCCAAGGTGCTGTTCACCCACTCGCGCGCCGTGCTGGCCCCCTACAAACGGGTGCGACGGCTGGAGTTCGCCGAGTTGCCCAAGACCGTGTCCGGCAAGATCCGCCGCATCGCGCTGCGCGAGCACACCGCGCAGGGCGGCGGCACCGAGTATCGAGAGGAAGACCACCGGTGAGCACACCTTCCTACACGGCAGGCCCCACCGACATCCCGCTCCTCGACGAGACCATCGGCGCCAACCTCGCCCGCGCCGTCGCACGCTTCGGCGAACGGGAAGCCCTCGTCGACGTCCCGGGCGGGCGTCGCTGGACGTACGCGGAATTCGGACAGGCCGTCGAGGAGGTCGCCCTGGGGCTGCTCGCCAAGGGTGTGGCCAAGGGCGACCGGGTGGGGATCTGGGCCGTGAACTGCCCCGAGTGGGTGATGGTGCAGTACGCCACCGCCCGCCTCGGCGCGATCATGGTCAATATCAATCCCGCCTACCGGGTACACGAATTGGGGTATGTGCTCCGCCAGGCCGAGGTGTCGGTCCTGGTCTCCTCCGTCGAGCACAAGACCAGCGACTACCGGCGCATGGTCGAGCAGGTGCGCGCCGACTGCCCGGTCCTGCGCGACGTCGTCTACATCGCCGACCCGACCTGGGACGGGCTGCTGCGGCTGGCCGCGACCGTCGACCCGGCCCGGCTCGCTGAACGCGAGGCCCGGCTGAGCTGTACGGACCCGGTCAACATCCAGTACACCTCGGGCACCACGGGCTTCGCCAAGGGTGCCACCCTCTCCCACCGCAACATCCTCAACAACGGCTACTTCGTGGGGGAGACCCTCGGCTACACCGAGGAGGACCGCATCGCACTGCCCGTGCCCTTCTATCACTGTTTCGGCATGGTCATGGGCAATCTCGCCGCCACCTCGCACGGCGCCTGCGCCGTCATCCCGGCGCCCTCCTTCGACCCCACCGCCACCCTGCACGCCGTCGAACGCGAGCGCTGCACGTCCCTGTACGGCGTCCCGACGATGTTCATCGCCGAGCTGAACCTGCCGGACTTCGCCACCTACGACCTCACCTCGCTGCGGACGGGCATCATGGCCGGATCGCCCTGCCCCACCGAGGTGATGAAGCGGGTCGTCGCCGAGATGCACATGGAGGAGGTCGCCATCTGCTACGGCATGACGGAGACCTCGCCCGTCTCCACCCAGACCCGGCGCGACGACGATCTCGATCGCCGCACCGGCACCGTCGGCCGGGTGCTGCCGCACATCGAGGTCAAGGTCGTCGACCCGGCGACCGGTGCGACGACCGGGCGCGACGAGCCCGGCGAGCTGTGCACCCGCGGCTACTCGGTGATGCTCGGCTACTGGAACGACCCCGAGCGCACCGCCGAGGCCGTCGACGCCGAGGGCTGGATGCACACCGGCGACCTCGCGGTGATGGACGAGGACGGCTACGTCCGGATCGTCGGCCGCATCAAGGACATGATCATCAGGGGCGGGGAGAACGTCTATCCCCGGGAGATCGAGGAGTTCCTGCACTCCCACCCGAAGATCGCCGACGTGCAGGTCATCGGGGTGCCCGACGAGACCTACGGTGAGGAGATCATGGCCTGTGTCATCCTGCGTGACCCCGCCGAGCCCCTCACCCGCGACGAGCTCGCCCGCTTCTGCCGGGGCCGGCTCGCGCACTACAAGGTGCCGCGCCACCTGCGCGTGATGGAGTCCTTCCCGATGACCACCAGCGGCAAGGTCCGCAAGGTCGAACTGCGGGAACAGGCGGCCGCGCTGCTGGACCCGACGGTGGTCCGCTCGTAGCGGACGAGGAGATCGTGTGCGGGGTGGGCCTCCGGTGGGCCCGCCCCGCCACACCCCCCGTTGGTGGGCCCGCGCTCCCCCGTGGCGCCGCGGGCCCGGCACCAAGTCTCCGCCTGCTCGTGTGCAACTCGCCACACCACGCGGCCAGTTCAGAGCAAGACTTGAGCTTCCGCGCTGCGGTCCGGACCAGGGGCGCATCCCTGGGCTCAGGCCCGGCCGGCCCGGGCCAGCTCGTCGGCCCACTCGTTGAGCGCCTGCGGCACACCGGCCAGGTCCAGGACGAACAGCGGCAGCCGCAGGTCCTCCGCCCGGCAGCGGGCGTCCGGCGCGTAGCCGGCGAGGGAGAAGAACACACCGGCCGCCGACTCCAGCAGCCCGTGCAGCCACAGGCACTCGACGTCCCGCAGCAGGGTCGGCAGGGTGGTCGGATCGACCCGGGCCACCACGCCCGTACCCCGCAGGTCCACCCCGGAGGCGGCGGGCGCGCCGCACTCGACGAGGCGGCGCACGTCCGTGAAGCCGAGCCAGCGCAGATAGCGCTCGGCTGCCATGACGGCGTCCCGCTCGGTCCGGATGGTCACCGGCCGGAACGCCGGCCGCGCCGCCCGCCTGCCGGGCCCGTGGGCCGACGGCGCCTCGCAGGCGGGCTCCTCGGCCCGGCCCGGCTGCACGGACCGGGGCACGGGCAGCCGCACCACC
>NZ_JBFAPH010000440.1:0-4205 GCF_040675635.1 Streptomyces sp. NPDC049577 | reverse complement strand
CCCGTGTTCAAGGTGCGCAACCTGTGGAAGGTCTTCGGGCCGAAGGCCGATCGCGTGCCCGGCAGTCCGCTGGCCGAGCTGGACGCGGAGGCCCTCCGCCAGGAGACCGGCTGCACCGTCGCCGTGCGCGACGTCTCCTTCGACGTGCGGCCCGGCGAGTGCTTCGTCGTCATGGGCCTGTCCGGCTCCGGCAAGTCCACGCTCGTGCGCTGCCTGACCCGGCTCATCGAGCCCACCGGCGGCACCATCGCCATCGACGGCGAGGACGTCTGCGCCATGGACAAGGGCACCCTGCGCGACCTGCGCCGGCATCGCGCCGCCATGGTCTTCCAGCACTTCGGCCTGCTCCCGCACCGCACCGTGCTCGACAACGTCGCCTACGGCCTGGAGATCCAGGGAGCCGGCAAGGCCGAACGCCGCGCCCGGGCCGCCGAGATGGTCGGCAAGGTCGGCCTCGCCGGCCTGGAGTCCCGCCGCCCCGGCCAGCTCTCCGGCGGCCAGCAGCAGCGCGTCGGCCTCGCCCGCGCCCTGGCCGCCGACCCCGAAGTGCTGCTCTTCGACGAGCCGTTCAGCGCGCTCGACCCGCTCATCCGCCGCGAGATGCAGGAAGAGGTCGTCCGCCTGCACCGCGACGAGGGCCGCACCATGGTCTTCATCACCCACGACCTCTCCGAGGCGCTGCGCGTCGGCGACCGCATCGCCCTGATGCGCGCCGGCCGCGTCGTGCAGTGCGGCACCCCCGAGGAGATCGTCGGCTCGCCCGCCGACGACTACGTCCGCGACTTCGTCCGCGACGTGCCGCGCGAGCAGGTCCTCACCGTCCGCCGGGCCATGCGCGCCCCCCTCGCCGGCGAGGCGAACACCGGCCCCGCCCTGAGCCCCGCCACCACCGTCGCCGACGCCATCGAGGCCGTGGCCCGCACCGGCTCCACCGCCCGCGTCGTCGACTCCGGGCGCTGCCTGGGCGTCGTGGACTCCACGAGCCTGCTCGGCGTCGTCGCCGGCCTGGACCGTACGGAGAAGGCCGCCGCATGAGCACAGCCACCACCCCCGTGAAACCCGCGGTGCGGGTGCCCCCGGCACTCGCCCGCCTCCTTCGGCACACCGCCGCCCGCAAGCTCCTCCTGCTCGCGGGCGCCGCGGCCCTGCTCGTCCCCCTCGCGCACGCCCACTGGGGCAGCGGCAGCTGGCCCCACGCGCTGACCGTCGCCGTCGACGGCCCGCTCGGCCGGGCCAACGACTGGATCATCGACAACCGCGACAGCCACTGGGTCTTCCTCTACTTCTTCGGGCACATCAGCAACGCCATCGTCACGTCCGTCCACGCCGTCTACGTCGTCCTCCTCGCCCTCGGCTGGGCGGGCGTCACGGCCGGCGCCACCCTGCTGGCCTGGCGCTGCGCCGGCCGGCGGGCGGGCCTGACCGCCCTGCTGTCCTTCGCGGTGTGCGGCCTGCTGGGCATGTGGGTGCCGACGATGCGCACGCTCGCGCTGATGGTCGTCGCCGTCGCCGCGTCCGTCACCCTCGGCGCCCTGCTGGGCCTGGCCGCCGGCCTCTCGGACCGCACCTTCCGCGCCCTGCGCCCGGTCCTCGACACCATGCAGGCGCTGCCCGCCTTCGCCTATCTGCTGCCCGTCGTGCTCGTCTTCGGCATCGGCGTGGCGCCCGCCGTCCTGGCCACGGTCGTCTACGCGGCCCCGCCGATGGCCCGCCTCACCGCGCTCGGCCTGCGCGGCGCCGACAAGGGCGTCCTGGAAGCCGTCGACTCGCTCGGTGCCGGCCCGGTCCAGCGCCTGCTGACCGCCCGCCTGCCCCTCGCCCGCCGCGAACTCCTGCTGGGCGTCAACCAGAGCATCATGATGGCCCTCTCCATGGCCGTCATCGCCTCGGTCATCGGTGCCGACGGCCTGGGCGACCGCGTCTACCAGGCCCTCTCCACGGTGGACGTGGGCAGCGCCCTGGCAGCGGGCATCCCGATCGTCCTCCTGGCCGTGGTGCTCGACAGGTCTGTGGGCAGTCGTTCCGCAGGGCGGAACGGACGGGCACAGACCCCATCGGCCCGCACCCGGACCGCACTCACCTGGGTCGCGGGCACCGCGGCGGTGGCCGCCCTCGGCCGGCTCCCGGGAGCAGGCAGCTGGCCCGACCACTGGACCGTCGCGATAGCGACGCCGGTCAACACCGCCAAGGACTGGATCGTCGACCACCTCTACACCGGTCTCCCCGGCATCGGCGGCACCGCCGACCTCGCCGCCCACTACACCGGCTGGATCCTCGACCCCCTGCGCTCCGGCCTGACGGCCCTGCCCTGGTGGGGAGCGCTCCTGCTCGTCGCCGCCCTCGCCTGGCCCATCGGCACCTGGCGCACCGCCGCCACCGCCGTGGCCTCCCTGGCCGCCATCGGCGTCCTCGGCAAGTGGGACACGGCCATGGACACGCTCTCCCAGGTGCTGGCGGCCGTCGCCGTCACGCTCGCCCTGGGCTTCGCGATCGCCGTGGCCGTCGCGCGCAGCGCGCGCACCGAGCGGCTGCTGCGCCCGGTCCTGGACGTCTTCCAGACGATGCCGCAGTTCGTGTACCTGATCCCGGTCGTCGCCCTGTTCGGCGTCGGCCGCGCCCCGGCCGCCGCCGCGGCGATCGTGTACGCGCTGCCGGCCGTCGTCCGCATCGTCGGCCAGGGCCTGCGCCAGGTGAACCCGGGCGCGCTGGAGTCCGCCCGCTCGCTCGGCGCGACCGGCGGGCAGCAGCTGCGGCAGGTCCAGTTCCCCCTCGCCCGCCCCGAGCTGCTGCTGGCCGTCAACCAGGCCGTGGTGCTCGTGCTGTCGGTCGTCATCATCGGCGGCCTCGTCGGCGGCGGGGCGCTCGGCTACGACGTCGTCTTCGGCCTGGCCCAGGGCGACCTGGCGACCGGGCTGGTCGCCGGCACGGCGATCGCCTGCCTGGGACTGATGCTCGACCGGGTGACCCAGCCGACGAAGGCGAAGGAGGCGCACTGATGAAGCGCACAGCCCTGGCGGCCATGGCGGCCGCCACCACCCTCCTGGCCGGCGCCGCCCTCTCCGGCTGCGGCGCGGCCGACATGACCAGGCAGTCCTCGCCGTACGCCAACGCGCAGGGCGCGAAGACCGTGACCCTGTCCGTCCAGTCCTGGGTCGGCGCCCGTGCCAACGCGGCCGTCGCCCAGTACCTGCTGGAGCACGAGCTCGGCTACCGCGTCGACACCGTGCAGGTCGACGAGGTCCCTGCCTGGGACGCCCTCAGCCAGGGCCGCGTCGACGCGATCCTGGAGGACTGGGGCCACCCGGACCAGGAGAAGCGCTACGTCACGGACAAGAAGACGGTCACCGACGGCGGCGCCCTCGGCGTCACCGGCCACATCGGCTGGTGGGTGCCGAAGTACTTCGCCGACGCCCACCCGGACGTCCTCGACTGGAAGAACCTGAACAAGTACGCCGCGCAGCTCCGCACCCCGGAGAGCGGCGGCAAGGGACAGCTCCTGGACGGCTCCCCGTCCTACGTCACCAACGACAAGGCGCTGGTGAAGAACCTGGGTCTGGACTACCAGGTCGTCTTCGCGGGCTCCGAGGCGGCGCAGATCACCCAGATCAAGCAGTTCGCCAAGGACAAGCGGCCCTTCCTCACCTACTGGTACGAGCCCCAGTGGCTCTTCAACGAGGTGCCGATGGCCGAGGTCAAACTCCCCGATCACACCGACGCCTGCGACAAGAAGGGCACCGACGACCCGTCGTCCATCGACTGCGCGTACCCCACCACGCCCCTGAAGAAGTTCCTCAACGCCGGCTTCACCCGCGAGGGCGGCAAGGCGGCCCGCTTCCTGAAGAACTTCCACTGGACGAAGGCGGACCAGAACGAGGTCGCGCAAATGATCGCGGAGGAGAAGCTGCCGGCGGAGAAGGCGGCCGAACGGTGGGTCAAGGAGCACCCGGACACGTGGAAGGCGTGGTTGCCCGCGTAATCACTCCCCGGCCACCTGCCGGACGGCCTCGACGGCCCGCCCCGCCCCGTCCTCGCCCGCCATGTGCCGTGCGACCTTCTGCGCGGCTCGCGCGTACGACTGCTGCCGTACGACGTCGCCGAGCGCACCGGCGAGCCGTTCGGCGGTGAGGGACCGGAAGGGAATCGGGCCGCCGGCGGCGCCGAGGGCGGCGACTCGTGCCGCCCAGAACGGCTGGTCCCCGGTCACC
>NZ_JBFAPH010000439.1:0-4231 GCF_040675635.1 Streptomyces sp. NPDC049577 | reverse complement strand
GGCGCCGTGGGCCAGTACGGTGCCGCCGGGGACGCCGCCATCACCGGTGGCAGCAGCAGCCCGACGGCCGCCGCCGTGAGGCCGGCGCGCAGCGCGCGGCCGGACAGAGCACGAGGCACGGGGACCTTCCTCCCTCTCGGACGAACCGACGGCTCGGAAGGTATCCACGGGTACGCGGCCCGGGGCATCCGGAACGTTACGGACTGACAGCGCCCGGCGGACTCCGATAGGGCTCTGACACCGCGAAAACGCGGCGCCACAGCCCCGTCGAAGGAGATGCGTGTGCGTTCCAGATCGCCTCTGCCGTCACGTCCCGTGCAGCTCGGGCTGCTGCCGGTCCTGTGTGCCCTGCTCGCCGCGGTGATGCTGCCGCCGTCCCCCGCCGCCGCCCGGTCGGCCGGGGAGACCCCCGCCGAGGGGCCCGTGAGAACCGGCTGGCGGGTGGACCTGGCCGGTCCCGCGGCCGGCCGGCACAACATCGCGCACCGGTCCGGCGGCATCACCGTCGCCGACGCCCGCGTCACCACCCCGTCCGCGCCCGGCCGTTCCTTCGCCGTCTACACGGCGCCCGCCCAGAGCCTGGGCCGTCTGGCGAGCGCGTTCACCCTGGACAGCCGGGCCGATGTGCCCCCGGGCACGCAGGTGATGACCGAGGTGCGCGGCAGCGGCCATCCGGGCACATGGACCCAGTGGCAGACGGCGGACGGCGACGGGAAGCTGCGGCTGCCCGAGGCCGTGTCCGTGCTCCAGGTCCGCCTCACGCTCCTCGGCCGCCCGGACCGTACGGGGCCCGGGAGGAGCGCGCCCTCTGTCTCGGAGGTCGCCGTCCACGCCGGGCTGGAGCAGCCCGCGCCGCGCGGCTCCGCCGCACCGGAGCCGGGCCTGGCCGGTGAGACGTACCGCGTCTTCGCGACCCGCGAGGGCCTCACCGGGGGCACCACGGCCAACGGGCACGTGATCCAGCCACGCGACCACTTCGTAGCGCTGCCCTCGCGCCGGATGCTGGCGTCCGACGGCGGCCGCGAGTACCAGGTGCGGCTGTGCTACCGGGACCGCTGCGAGACGGCCCCGGTCTGGGACGTGGGCCCCTGGAACACCAGGGACGACTACTGGAACCCGGCCGGGCAGCGCGAGATGTGGGGCGACCTGCCGCAGGGCACCCCGGAGGCCCAGGCGGCGTACCAGAACGGCTACAACGCCGGCCGGGACGAGTTCGGCCGCAATCCCGCCAACCCCGCCGGCATAGACGTCGCCGACGGCACGTTCTGGGACGGCCTGGGCATGACGGACAACGACTGGGTCGACGTCACCTTCCAGCCCGTGGACGGCGGTCCGCGGACCACGGTCACCGCCTGGACCCAGGCCAACGTGCGCTCCTGCGCGTCGACGACCTGCCCGGTGGTCAGCACGGTGTCCGCGAACGAGACCTACCCGGCGAACTGCTGGAAGACCGGCCAGCTGGTCACGGCCGAGGGCTATACCAGCGACAAGTGGATCGAACTGCCCCTGCGGGCGGGCGGAGTGGGCTACATCAGCGGCATCTTCCTCAAGGGCAACGAGACGGGAGGCGTGACCACCCAGTGCGCGGCCTGACACCCCTGGTTCAGCGCGCGGGGGACGGCCGGGGGCACGGGGCGAGCGACGGGTGGTCCTTGGTGCGCACCGCGGGCAGCCAGGCGGTCGCCCGCGCCGAGCCCGGCGGCAGGCGGACCCGGTACCACTCGGCCGACTGCGCGTCCGTCTCGTCGATGATGGGCAACCCCTCGGGAAGCCGGCAGTCCACGGTCAGGACGTCGCCGTGCCACACCCGGGTCGGCACCACGTTGTCGATGGTGTACGGCACCAGGGGGTTGATCGCCAGGCCCAGGCTGCACTGCGGATCGCGGTCCGTCCGGTCGCGGCAGCTCCGCTCGGCGTTGAACACCTGGACGCGGCCCGTCGGCCCGGCCCCGGCGGCCCGGCTGCCGGCGGACGCGTCCGGCTCCGCGGACCCGCCGGTGCCGAACGCGTACGACGCGCCCGCTGCCGCCGCCCCGCACACCGCGAGGGCGCCGAGCGCGGCGAGCGTCCGCTTCCGCCGCCGGACCGCCGACCGGACCGCCGACCGGACCGCCGACCGGACCGCCGACCGGACCACGGGCCGGCCGGCGGGCGGCCCGGCCCGGCCGGCCCGTTGGTCCGCGATGCGGGCCAGCAGGCGCTCGGCGGTGTGCTCGGCGCGCGCCTCGTGCGTCGGCGCCAGACAGTCGGCGGCCAGCGCGCGCCAGAACGGCGGTACGGCGTTGTCCATGCGCAGGGGTGCCCGCCCGCCCGCGTACTCCTGCACCGCGGCGGCCCGCGCCATGGGGGTGGCACCGGGGAACGGGGAGGAGCCGGAGGCGAACACCTCGTGGATCATGATGCCCAGCGCCCAGACGTCGCCGCTCGGCCGCACCCGCACCCCGCGCTCGTCCAGCGGGGCCTTCCAGCGCTCGGGCGGCAGATAGTCCGGGGTGCCCATCGGCGGGATGTATCCGTGCGTGCCGCGTGTGCCGGCGAGTTCCGTGGCGAGGCCGAAGTCCGAGAGCTTGACCGAGCCGTCCGCCATGAGCAGGACGTTGTCCGGCTTGAGGTCGCCGTGCACCCAGCCCAGGCCGTGCAGATGGGCCAGGCCCTCGCAGATGCCGGTGAGCAGCCGGGCGCCCTCGGCCTCGTCGACCCCGGTCTCCAGGAGCTGCCGCAGACTGTGCCGGGCCCGCTCCATGACGAGGACGACGGCACCGTCCAGGAAGGGGCGGTCCGGCTCGCTGAGGACGGCGAAGTCCAGCAGCCGGACGAGCCGCGGATGGCGGGACCGGCGGCCGAGTTCGATCTCGCGCCGCGCGGCTTCCACGACCGAGCGGGCCTGGCGCGGGGCGAGCCCCGCGGTGGGCTGGAACTTCAGCGCGACCGGCTCTCCCGCGCCGCCGTCCGCCGGCCGGCCCTCGTACACCGTGGCCCAGCCGCCGGTCGCGATGGGCTCGGTGACCTCCCAGTCGCCCACGCGGTAGCCGCGCGGGAGGTGGGACGCGGACTCACTCCCCGAAGCGCCGGCCTGGCTGAGCACAGCCGCGTCCTCCGATCGTGGCGTCTCCCGACGGATCGTCGGCCGGTGCCCGCGTGCCCGCGGCCGCGCGGGGCGGCAGCAGCGCGAGATGGTCCTCCCGGACGAGCCCGAACCGCAGCGCGAGCCCGACGACCGCCTCCCGCTTGCCGTTGCGGCGCGCGCCCCGCCGCGGCTCGGCGTCGGCGGCCGGGGCGGCGGGAGCACTGATGCGCAGCTTCTCCTCGGCGAGGTAGTCGATGTGCGAACTGACCGCCCGGGCCGTCAGCCGCCCCCAGGCCGGATGGCCCCGGAACCGCTCCACGACCTGCGGCGTGGTCGGCACTGCGACCGCCGACTCGTCCCGCAGCCGCGGCTCGCACAGGGCGACCAGCACCAGGAAGTACGCCGACGTTTCGTCCAGCGAGTACGCGGTGAGCGTACGGCTGCCCCACTGGCCGCCCGTGCCCTCCGGGTCGAGGTAGACGTGGTCGGGCGCGAACACCTGGAAGCCGATCGGCGCCCCCCGGGTGGGCAGGACGACGCGGGCGAACTCGAAGGGGATCGGCGCCCCGGCCCGGCGCGGCGGCACCCGCAGGTATTCACCCGCCCCCTCCGGGTTCTCCACGAGATAGCTCTGCGTCGTACTGTGATTGCTGAGCTGCCAGTGGTCGTCCGTCACCCGGATCTCGCCCGCCAGGCGGGAGATCGCCGCGTCGGCGAACCGGAGCTCGACCGGGGTCGTCGCCGAGCCCCGGCCGAACCGCGCCACCTCACCCGGTTCGAGCCGTAAGGTCACCGGCGCGCCGCCGTCACCCCCGCCGTCCGTGCCGTCGCCCCCGCTTCCGTCCCCGCTTCCCCGCGGACAATGGATCAGTACCCCGCCCACCGGCCCCTCCTCGCCCGTGCGCCCGCCCAGAGCTGGCATTCCGGTTCAACATACTCGCGGGGACGGACGTGGTCACAGGGGTTGCGTCATTGCTCCCGGGACCCTTGACGCACCATCAGGGCCGCATCAGGGCCGCATCACGGCCGCACGCTTCACGGCGGCGGCGACGGCCTCCGTGGCCCGCGGGTTGAAGACGCTGGGGATGATGTAGTTGGCGTTGAGTTCGTCCTGGGCGACGACGTCGGCCAGGGCGCCGGCGGCGGCGAGCATCATCTCGGTGT
>NZ_JBFAPH010000438.1:0-4248 GCF_040675635.1 Streptomyces sp. NPDC049577 | reverse complement strand
GGTCCGCGGCCGGCGGCGCGGTCTTCTCCAGCGAGGGGGCGCCGGCCGTCGGCGGTGCGGCGGGCGGCGCCGGGAAGCGGTCGGCCTCCGCGGCACGGTCCGGCGTGGCCCCGTCCGGAGCGGCTTCGTCCGGCACGGCCCGGTCCGGCACGGTCTGATCGGACGCGGTCTGATCGGACGCGGGCGAGCCCTCCCGAACGGGCTCGGCCGCGGGCGGACCGGCAGGCGAACCCGCGTCCCGCACGGGCTCGGCCGCAGGCGCCCCGGCGCCCTCGTTCTCGGTGCTCACAGTCGTCTCCTCATCAGATGCACTCTTGAGTCCTCGCCGCGGCGCCGGGCGGCGCCCGGCCCCGGGCCGCGCTCGCGGGACATTCCGCCGTCAGCTTTTCCCATGACGCGTCAGACCACCGTAAGCGGAGGCTGTGACATGCACGGGCCCGGCTCGGCCGGCCGCGTGGGTCCGCCACGGACCGCATGCGCGATTGTGCCAGGCGGTGGCACGATAACGCGGTGACTTACGCGCACCAGGCCCGGGACGGCGGACCCGGGCGCCGGCCCCCCGCCGTCGTCGCCCACCGGGGCGCCTCGGAGGACGCCCCCGAGCACACCCTGTCCGCGTACCGGAAGGCGATCGAGGACGGGGCGGACGCGCTGGAATGCGACGTGCGGCTGACCGCCGACGGGCATCTGGTGTGCGTGCACGACCGGCGCGTGAACCGCACCTCCAACGGGCGCGGGGCGGTCTCCGCCCTGGAGCTCGCGGATCTCGCCGCGCTGGACTTCGGGTCGTGGATGGGGCAGTCCGTGGACGCCGAGGCCCCGGATCGCGACCGTACGTCCGTCCTCACCCTGGAGCGCCTCCTCGAGCTCGTCGCCGACTCCGGCCGGCGCGTGGAGCTGGCCGTCGAGACCAAGCACCCGACCCGCTGGGCCGGGCAGGTCGAGGCCCGGCTCATCAGCCTGCTCGACCGCTTCGGTCTGACCCGGCCGCCCGCGGACGAGCCGCCGCCCGTCCGCGTGATGAGCTTCTCCGCCCGGTCCCTGTACCGGGTGCACGCGGCGGCACCGGGCGTCCCGACCGTCTATCTCATGCAGTTCCTCTCCCCCCGCAATCGCGACGGACGGCTGCCGGCGGGCGTGGGCATCGCCGGCCCGAGCATCCGGATCGTGCGGAACAACCCCGGCTACGTCGCGCGGCTGCACGACGCGGGGCACCGGGTGCACGTCTGGACGGTGAACGAGCCCGAGGACGTCGAGCTGTGCGCCCGCCTGGGCGTGGACGCGGTCATCACAAACCGCCCCAAGGCAGTGCTTACCCAGCTCGGGCGCCGCTGAGTCCCGCGACCGCGCCGGGACCGCCGGCGGAACCATTACAGGAAGTGCACCGGCGCGTTCGGCACGGGCGGGAGCGGCGTGAGTGCCCCCGCCGTCCCGACGATGGCCGGTTTCCGGTCCAGTCCATTGGGGCATCCATCCCCTGACGTGGGGCAAAGGAGGTCTCGGGGGTGGCGTTGGTGGTGGCACAGGAGGTGCCCACGTCGTCGATCATGGCCGTACCCCATGGTCCAGCCGGTGTGGGTGAGGCGAGACACCGGATGCGCGAGGACCTGCGCGGCAGCGGGGTACCGGATCCGGTCATCGACGACGCCGTACTGATCCTTTCGGAACTGCTCAGCAACGCGTACCGGCACGGGCGCCCGCTGAGCCGGGAGAACGGCGAGGCCGACGGGGGCGACGGCGGCATCCGGGCCGCCTGGCGGGTGGACGAGCGCGGCCGGCTCACGGTGGAGGTCACCGACGGCGGCGGACCGACCCGCCCCTTTCCGGCCACCCCCTCGGTCACCGCGCGCGGTGGCCGCGGCCTGAACATCATCAGTGCCCTCTCCCAGGACTGGGGGGTGCGCGACGCGTCCTGCGGCGAGGTGACGGTATGGGCCGCGCTCTCGGTGCGCGCCAGTTTCGCTACGCGCGTCAACCTGGCCCTTGAACCGGAACTAACCCTCTCGGATCTGGACGAACCGGCCTAGGTCTCTCCGCGAGGTCCCCTCCCGGAGCCCGCCACTCGGCGCAGTGGGGGCACGTCCCCGCGTGCCCTGCCACGCATGCCCGGCAGGGGGCGCGCGGCGAGCGCTAGGCTCGCGCCCGTCAACGGAGTGTGCCGGCACGGGCCGGACGCAGTGATCGGGAGACAGGCACATCATGGCCAAGAAGCGCCGACCCCAGACCAAGGCCGCCGCACCGCGGACCGGTGACGGCCCGATTCCGGTCGTCGGGGCCCGGGAGCCCTGCCCGTGCGGGTCGGGGCGGCGGTACAAGGCGTGCCACGGCCGTGAGGCCGCGCACGCCGCGGTGGAGCTGGTGCAGCGGCCGTTCGAGGGGCTGCCCGGCGAGGCGGACTGGGTCGCGCTGCGCGAGCTCGTGCCCGCGGCGACGGCCGAGCTCAGGCTGAAGGACGGGCTGCCGGAGGGCGTGCCCTCGGTGACGCTGGCCACCGTGCTGCCGATGGCCTGGCCGGCGCTGCGCCGCGACAACGGCGCCGTGCTCCTCGGCCTGCAGAACGACACGGCCACCGGCGACCTCAGCCGCGACCTCGCCGACACGCTCCGGCGCGCGCTGGAGGCGGAGCCGGGCACGCCGGTCACGGCGGCCGGCCCCGCGGCGGCGGACGGGCCGCGCCTGCAGGACCTGCTGGACCCGGAGAGCCCCTTCGAGCCGGTCGTGCACACCGGCTTCGAGTTCTGGGTGGAGGACGCCGAGAACGCGGGCGGCGAGGTCGCCGCGTCGCTGGAGCGGGCCAACGCCGCCGCGATCCCGACCGTCCGGCTGTCCGGTCTCGGCGCGGCGTACTGGTGCGAGACGCCGGAGAAGAACCACCTGCGCTGGGTCATGACGGAGTCCGAGGAGCGGCTGCTGGACGCCCTCGCGCGGCTGCACGCGGCGGGCGCGACTTCGCTCGGCGAGGGCACCCGGCTGATCGGTTCGTTCCGCGCCCACGGGCTGACCGTGCCGGTGTGGGACCTGCCGCGCGCGATGGGCGCGGAGGACGTGGAGAAGCCCGCCGCGGCCTTCGCCGAGCGGCTCGCGGGCGCGCTCGCGGACGACACGCCGCTGACGGCCGAGGAGCGCCGGGCCCGCAGCGGCCTCACGAGCCGTCAGGTCACGCTCAACTGAGCCCGCACTGAAGATCGTCGGCGGTCCGGGGCGGGTCCGTGACACGTGACTCCTGTCACAACTCCCGCTGAAAGCCCGGAAATCCGCGTCCGGAAATCCGCGATCGAATTTGCGAACCGCCGATCTCTTGTTACCGTTCTAGGAGCCCGGTCGCTGGTGCATCCCCCGTCGCCAGCGACCGGGCGTTTCCATGCCCGCGCACCGATCGGGTGCCGGCCGGGCCCCCGCGAGAGCCGGCCGCCGCGAGCCCCCGCCCCGCCGCACGCCCCGTCCGGACCGGCGTGCGAGACGTACGCACCGGCGCCCTCCATGACCCCGCGCGCGGGTCCCGTACGCCCGCCACGCGCCACCGGGCGAATGCCCGGCCCGCCTGGGGCGCATCCGGCCTGGCGGCCCCTGGCCGCCGCCCGTCCACGGGCCGCCCGTCACCCCGTGCCGCGACCGGCGCGCCACCGCCGGGAACGCTCCCCGCAGGAGGCGCCAGGAGGCACCCCGTGCCGTCGGACACCGGCCGCGAAGGACCGAGTCGATCTTCCCGCCGGGGCGCCGGCGGCCCGCCGCCCCCGGCCCGGACTAATCCCGCGCGTCCGCCGCCGAGTTGCTGCCGGAGCGGAGCAGCAGCTTCCCCTCGGTCGTGGCGATCTCCGCGACCGCTGCATACGAGCCATGTCCGGGCGCGGTCGGCGCGTGGGGCGTCTCGCAGGTGCCGGGGTCGTCGGAGGCGGCGAGCTGACAGCGGACCTCGACCGTCCGGCCGTCGGGCGCCATGAGGGTCAGGACGCCCTCCAGCGGGCCGCCCGTGGTGTTGCGGTAGTACGTCCGCGCCCACGTGTCGTGCTCCTGGCGCAGGACGCACGTCTGCGCCTCCACGCCCGCCGGGGAGGACAGTTCGGGCCCGCACAGGGTGGCGGGCTCGGCGGGACCGGCGAGCCCGAAGGGGTCGATGGGACCGGAAGGGTCGGAGGGGCCGGAAGGGGCGGAGGGGTCCGCGGGGTCCGCGGGACCGGCCTCCCCGCCCGGCAGCGCGCCCGGCAGCCCGGCCGGACGCACCGGAGCACCGTGCCCACCGCGGGCGCC
>NZ_JBFAPH010000437.1:0-4274 GCF_040675635.1 Streptomyces sp. NPDC049577 | reverse complement strand
CTCCATCGCCTCGGTCACCCCTCGCAGCGCCTCCTTCCGGCGCCGGAGCTCGGCCATCTGCTCCTCCACGCGGGCGAGCTGATCGGCAGCCGTCTTACGGGTCGCGCGGCGGCGCGTGGGCTTGGTCTCGGCGGACGCGGCGGCCTCGGGGCTCTCCGCGGCCGGGGCGTCGTCGCCCGGGTTCGGGGCCTCAGCGGCGGGCGACCCGGCCGGGCGGGACGCCACTCGGCGCCGGCGCCGGGGCGGCAGCGTGTCGCTGGGCGAATTGTCGGCATTGTTGCCGGCGGCGCTGTGTGCGCCGGCCGGCTCGATGGGCTCAATGGATTCGAGCATGCGGGCGGTTCTCCCGTCACGCTCCCGGGCGCCGCGCCTGGTCCGGCCCGGCGGCCCGCGTGATGAGCGCGGTACCGCCGTCCGGGGCGCGGTCGCCGCACGGGAGCTGTCGTCTCGCTCGCCGGGTCCGATTTGTCGGCACCGGCGAAAGTCTCCTGGTCAGTGCGCCTGCCGGACCCGGGTGGCTCCCTGGTGCATCGGCGGCGCTTGCGACGGCCGTCCTTACGCGGAACCTTCCGGTACCCCCGCGGCTGTCAGCCCGCGGTCGGGCGCCAGCGGATCGGTCACCGTGCCGGACTCCTCGTCGAGCAGCCCCTGCGCCAGCCTGGTCACCGCAGCGGGGACCGGCGGCGCCAGGTCGGCCGTCACGCGGAGACCGGACAGGACGTCGTCGGGTCGCACGGCGGGTGTCTCATGCCGAACAACCAGCCGCAGTATCGCACAGGGACCGTCACCGGTCCTATCGGCCGGAGCCGGAAGCGCCTCGAGTCGGGCGACGGCCGCTCGCGTGTCGAAGGTCCGCATGCCGTTCTTCGTACGGCGCTGGACCTCGACGCTCTCCGCGGCGAGGAACGCCGCCACGGCCTGCTCGGCCTCCGCGGGCTCGACGCCGTCGAGCCTCAGCTCCCACACGGACGCCTGCAGCCGGTCGGCGAACGAGGAGGTCCGCGCCTCCACCGCGTCGACGATGTCGAGCCCGTCGGGCAGGGACTCGTCGAGCAGCTCGCGCAGCCGCTCGGGGTCACGTGCCTCGGCGAGCTGGATCTCCAGGTACTCGGCCTCGCTGCCCGTGCCGGTGGGGGCGGCATTGGCGTAGGAGACCTTGGGGTGCGGCGTGAATCCGGCCGAGTACGCCATGGGCACCTCGGCGCGGCGCAGCGCCCGCTCGAAGGCGCGCTGGAAATCGCGGTGGCTGGTGAACCGGAGGCGGCCGCGCTTGGTGTAGCGCAGGCGAATGCGCTGCACCGCGGGTGCGGGCGGCGGGCCTTCGGGCTGTCGCTTGCCCAGTGTCTTCAGTCCTTCGTGAGTGCGGTCGTACTGCTACCTAGAGTACGTGCCGGGAGCGGGGGCGCGCCCCGGCGGGACCCCGGGGCCCCGGAAAGCCGGACGGGCCGGCGAACCGGCCCGTCCGTAGTCCGTCACTTGACGACGGTCAGCGGCAGCAGCGGGTCATCCCCGCACCGGCGGGGAGCATGATGGTGACGGGTCCGCTACGCACTGTCACTTTACCGTGAGCGGCAGCAGCTTCTTGCCCGTCGGGCCGATCTGGATGTGGGTGTCCATCTGGGGACACACGCCGCAGTCGAAGCACGGCGTCCAGCGGCAGTCCTCGACCTCGGTCTCGTCGAGGGCGTCCTGCCAGTCCTCCCAGAGCCAGTCCTTGTCGAGACCGGAGTCCAGGTGGTCCCAGGGCAGGACCTCCTCGTAGCCGCGCTCGCGCGTGGTGTACCAGTCGACGTCGACGCCCGCCTCGGGCAGGGTGCGCTCGGCGCACTTCATCCAGCGGTCGTAGGAGAAGTGCTCGCGCCAGCCGTCGAAGCGGCCGCCGTCCTCGTAGACCGCGCGGATGACCGCGCCGACGCGGCGGTCGCCGCGGGAGAGCAGGCCCTCGATGATGCCGGGCTTGCCGTCGTGGTAGCGGAAGCCGATGGAACGGCCGTACTTCTTGTCGCCGCGGATCTTGTCGCGCAGCTTCTCCAGGCGCGCGTCGGTGTCCTCGGCGGACAGCTGCGGCGCCCACTGGAACGGCGTGTGCGGCTTGGGCACGAAGCCACCGATGGAGACGGTGCAGCGGATGTCGTTCTTGCCGGAGACCTCGCGGCCTTTGGCGATGACCTTGGTCGCCATGTCGGCGATCTGGAGGACGTCCTCGTCGGTCTCGGTCGGCAGACCGCACATGAAGTACAGCTTCACCTGGCGCCAGCCGTTGCCGTACGCGGTGGCGACGGTGCGGATCAGGTCCTCTTCCGAGACCATCTTGTTGATGACCTTGCGCATGCGCTCGGAGCCGCCCTCGGGGGCGAAGGTCAGACCGGAGCGGCGGCCGTTGCGCGTCAGCTCGTTCGCGAGGTCGACGTTGAAGGCGTCCACGCGGGTCGACGGCAGGGAGAGGCCGATCTTGTCCTCTTCGTACCGGTCGGCGAGGCCCTTGGCGACCTCGCCGATCTCGGTGTGGTCGGCGGAGGACAGGGACAGCAGGCCGACCTCCTCGAAGCCGGTCGCCTTCAGGCCCTTGTCGACCATCTCGCCGATGCCGGTGATGCTGCGCTCGCGCACCGGGCGGGTGATCATGCCGGCCTGGCAGAAGCGGCAGCCGCGCGTGCAGCCGCGGAAGATCTCGACGGACATCCGCTCGTGCACGGTCTCCGCGAGCGGCACCAGCGGCTGCTTCGGGTACGGCCACTCGTCGAGGTCCATGACGGTGTGCTTGGAGACGCGCCACGGCACGCCGGAGCGGTTCGGCACGACGCGGGCGATGCGGCCGTCGGCCAGGTACTCGACGTCGTAGAACCGGGGGACGTACACCCCGCCGGTCTTGGCGAGACGGAGCAGCAGCTCGTCGCGCCCGCCCGGGCGGCCCTCGCTCTTCCAGGCCCGGATGATATCGGTGATCTCCAGGACGGCCTGCTCGCCGTCGCCGATGACGGCGCAGTCGATGAAGTCCGCGATCGGCTCGGGGTTGAACGCGGCGTGGCCGCCGGCGAGCACGATCGGGTGGTCGACGGTCCGGTCCTTGGCCTCCAGCGGGATGTCCGCGAGGTCGAGGGCGGTGAGCATGTTGGTGTAGCCGAGCTCGGTGGAGAAGGAGAGCCCGAACACGTCGAACGCCGACACGGGCCGGTGCGAGTCCACGGTGAACTGCGGCACCTTGTGCTCGCGCATCAGCTCTTCGAGGTCCGGCCAGACGCTGTAGGTCCGCTCGGCGAGGACGCCCTCGCGCTCGTTGAGGACCTCGTACAGGATCATGACGCCCTGGTTGGGCAGGCCGACCTCGTAGGCGTCGGGGTACATCAGCGCCCAGCGCACGTCGCAGCTCTCCCACGGCTTGACCGTGGAGTTCAGCTCTCCGCCGACGTACTGGATGGGCTTCTGCACGTGCGGGAGGAGGGCTTCGAGGCGCGGGAAGACCGACTCGACAGCAGGCATCGCGATGTCTCTCATTGAGCGGACTGGGGTGACCCTCAAGAGTAACGTGCCGCCGGAGTGTGCACGGCCGGGTGGCAATTCCCCTGGTCAGGGGAGTGACAGCCGCGCCTGTACGTCTGCCAGCCCGCGCTCCGCCGCCGTCGCCCGCATCTCCTCCCGCCCGTACAGCAGTCCGTACGTGAACGTCGGTTCGCCCGCGTCCGCCGCCTCCGCGGCCAGGCGGCGGATCGCCTCGCGGGCCATCACGCTGTCCTGGTGCTCCCCCAGCAGCGTCTGCACCTCCTTCACCCGCCTGGCGAATCGTTTCGCCGGCTTTCCGAGGACGGGGAGCGCGGCCTCCGCCGCGTACCGGGCGCGCTTGGCGGCCTTGCGGGCGGCGTGCAGGGCGACGTCGCGCCCGGGGCCCGGGCCGGTGGCGAGGGCGGTCTCGATGCGGGCGGCGAGGCGCGCCCGGTCGCGGTGGAGGGCGGTGGCGAAGACGCTCTCCGGCGGGCGCCCGGCGGCGGGCCGCAGGGGCGGGTCGGCGAGGAGCGCGTCGAGCCCGTCGAGGAGGGCGAGGTAGCGCGTGCCGTCGAGGACGGCGCACACGTGCCGGCGCGCGTCGGCCCGGTGCTGCCCGGACCACGTCTGCAACCGGGCGGCGACCGGGCCGTGGACGAGCGTGGGCGGCACCTCGGTCAGCCGCTCCCGGAGCCCTCGCCGGGCGGTGTCGCGGGCGTCATGTTGCGCCTGGCGGGGGCACACCTCCTCCCGGCCAGGTCATGGCCGCGCCTGTGACCCGGGCCCAGAAGCCG
>NZ_JBFAPH010000436.1:0-4276 GCF_040675635.1 Streptomyces sp. NPDC049577 | reverse complement strand
CCGCTTCTCAGCTCGATGCCTGGGAAGCGGTCGTCTCGGCGATGCAGCGCCCTGGCCCTGGAGCGGGAGCTGGGCGGCCGCGCCGCCGTGGTCGCCTGGCTCGGCTACGCGACGCCGAGCACCGTGGGCACCGACGTGCTGACGGCCGACCGGGCCGACGAGGCCGCCCCGCTCCTGCGCGGCTTCGTGCGCGAGCTGCACACCGCCAGGCCGGGGGCACGGATCTCGCTGCTGTGCCACTCCTACGGCACGGTCGTCTGCGGCCGCGCCGCCTCGGGCCTGGAGGCCGCCGACATCGTCCTGTACGGCAGCCCCGGCACCACCGCCGACAACGTCGCCGCCCTGCGCACCCGCGCCACCGTCTGGGCGGGCCGGGGCGGCGACGACTGGATCGCCGACGTGCCGCACGTCCGGCTGCCCCTGGGCCTCGCCACCGTCGGGTTCGGCACCGACCCGGTGTCGAAGGGGTTCGGCGCCCGGGTCTTCGACGCCGGCGACGGCGGGCACAGCGACTACCTCAAGCCCGGTTCCGTGCCGCTGAGGAACATCGCCCGGATCGTCACCGGGGAGGCCGGCCGTGCCGCGTGAGCTCGTCCGGCGGATCGAGGCCGCCACCCCGCCCGGCCGGGACCGCGCCCTCGACGCCCTGCGCGCCCTCGCCATCCTCGGCGTCGTGCTCGGCCACTGGCTGGTCACCGCCCTGGTCGCGGACAGCGGCACGGTGCACGGCGCGAGCCCGCTGCGGTACATGCCGGAACTCGCCCCGGTCTCCTGGGTGTTCCAGACGCTCGCCGTCTTCTTCCTGGTCGGCGGCCGGGTCGCCGCACGCGGCCACGCCTCGGCCAGGGCCCGGGGCACGACGTACGGGCAGTGGCTCGGCGCCCGGACGGCGCGGCTGTTCGGACCGGTCGCCGCCGTGCTGACGGTGTGGACGGTGGTCTCGGGCGCGCTGCTCGCCTCGGGGGTGGGCCTGGACACCCTGCACACGCTGCTCCGGCTCGTGCTGTCGCCGCTGTGGTTCCTGCTGGTCTTCGCCGCGCTGACCGCGGCGACCCCGCTCGTCGCCCGGCTCCATCCGCTGTGGCCGTTCGCGGTGGTGCTGTGCGTGGACCTGTACCGGTTCGGGTTCGGCGGCTCCCAGGAGGCCGGCTGGATCAACCTGGCGGCGGGCTGGCTGGTGCCGTACTGCCTGGGTGCGACCTGGGCGCGCGGGAGCCTGCGCGGCCGTACGACCGGCTGGGCGCTGCTGCTCGGCGGCGCCGCCGCCACCGCCGGTCTCGTCCTGTGGGGCGGCTACCCGGCGTCCATGGTCGGGGTGCCCGGCGCGGCGGTCTCGAACCTCAACCCGCCCACCCTCGCGGCCGTCACCTTCGGCCTGGCCCAGTGCGGGGCGGCCCTGCTGCTGCTCGGCCCGCTGCGGCGGGTGCTCGCCCGGCCCGCCGCGTGGACGGCGGTGGCGGTGGTCAACCTCTCCGCGATGACGGTCTTCCTCTGGCACCAGACCGCGATGATGGCCGTCACCGCGACCGGGCTGCTCGCGGGCCGGCTGCCCGGCCTGCACACCGCGCCCGACGGGCCGGCGTGGATCCTCGTCCGGCTGGCCTGGCTGCCGGTGTTCGCGGCGGTGCTGCTCGTCTGCGGGGCCGCCTTCCGCGGATACGAAGGGCGCCGGGCGCGTGGCCGTGAGCGGGCCCCGGTCGCCGCGTACGGGCCGGGGCCGGCGCGTCCGGCCCCTCGCTGAGCCTGTTCCCGCCGGTAGGCAAACATGTGAACCCTACAAACCCCCGGCACGGGAGTCCGTTGATCACGACATGCATCGGCCGTTAACCCCCCTGGCAGAGTGGCCATCACGTCAATCCCTCCCGTTCCGCGAGGTTGGAGGGATTTGTATCTGTCTCACAAAGGGGGTTGCTCGATGCTTATCGAAACCGATCAGGTCGTGGTCACCGGGCTGGGAGCCACGACACCGCTGGGCGGGGACGCCGCCTCGACCTGGTCCGCGATGCTGGCCGGGCAGTCCGGGATCAGCGCGATCGAGGAGGAGTGGGCGGCCGGGCTGCCGGTGCGGATCGCGGGCCGGCTCAAGGTCGAGCCGACCGAGGTCCTGGACCGCGTACAGGCCCGCCGCATGGACCGGTGCGAGCAGATCGCGCTGGTCGCCGCCCGCGAGGCGTGGGAGCACGCCGGCCGTCCCGAGGTCGACCCGGACCGGCTCGCCGTGGTCATCGGCACCGGTACCGGGGGCGCGCTGACCCTGCTCGGCCAGGACGACGTCCTGGAGGCCTCCGGGGTGCGGCGCGTGTCCCCGCACACGGTCCCCATGCTGATGGCCAACGGTCCCGCCGCCTGGGTCAGCATCGACCTCGGCGCGCGCGGCGGCGCCCACACACCGGTCAGCGCCTGCGCGTCCGGCGCCGAGGCGATCGCCATGGGCCTGGACCTGATCCGCCTCGGCCGGGCCGACGTCGTCGTGGCGGGCGGCACCGAGGCCTGCATCTGCCCGCTGCCGATCGCCGGGTTCGCGCAGGCCAAGGCCCACTCGACCCGCAACGACGCGCCCGGGCTGGCGTCCCGGCCCTTCGACGCCGACCGCGACGGCTTCGTCATCGGCGAGGGCGCCACCGTGATCGTCCTGGAGCGCGCGGGGCACGCGGCCGCCCGGGCGGCCCGCGCCCACGCCACCCTGGCCGGGGCCGGCGTCACCTCCGACGCCCACCACATCACCGCCGCCCACCCCGACGGCCAGGTCCGCGCGATGCGCATGGCCATGGCCGCGGCCGGGCTGTCCCCGCGCGAGATCGGCCACGTCCACGCCCACGCGACATCCACACCCCTGGGCGATCTCGTCGAGGCGCGATCCATCACGGAGGCGGTGGGCACCCATCCGGCCGTGACCGCCACGAAGTCGATGACCGGTCACCTCTTCGGAGCGGCGGGCGCGATCGGCGCCCTCGCGGCGATCTGCGCGGTGCGCGACGGCGTCGTCCCCGCCACGCAGAACGTGGACACCCTCGACCCCGAGGTGAAGCTCGACGTCGTCACCGGCGCGCCGCGCGAGGGCGCGCTGACCGCGGCGCTGGCGAACTCCTTCGGCTTCGGCGGGCACAACGCGTCGCTGGTCTTCACACCGGCGCCCTGACGGTCTGCCCGAACGCCGACCGCAACCGCGCCACCCCCTCCGTGAGTTCTCCCGGCCCCGCCACCGCGGCGAAGCTGAGCCGCAGGTGGGCGGCCGGGGGCTCCGCCGCGTAGTACGGGCGGCCCGGGGCCACGGCGACGCCCGCCCGCAGCGCGGCGGCCGCGACGGCCTGCTCGTCGGTGCCGTCGGGCAGCCGCGCCCACAGGTGGTAGCCGCCGGGCGGTACGAACTCGACGGTCAGCTCGGGGAGTTCGCGGCGCAGGGCCGTCAGGAGGATCTCGCGCCGGGTGCTCAGTTCGGCGGCGACCGCGCGCCCGTGCCGGGACCAGGCCGGCGAGCCCACGAGTTCGAGGGCGGCCTCCTGGAGGGGGCGCGGGACGAAGTAGCTGTCGACGACCTGGATGGCGCGCAGCCGGTCCAGGACCGGGCCGCGGGCGGCGAGGGCGCCCACCCGCAGGCTGGGCGAGGTGAACTTGGTCAGGGAGCAGACGTGGACGACGATGCCGTCGGGGTCGTCGGCCACGAGGGCGGGCAGGAGCGCCGGGGCCTCCTCGTGGGCGAGGCGGCGGGCGAAGTCGTCCTCGACGACGAAGGCCCCGGCCTCGCGGGCGGCCCGCAGCACCTCGCGCCGGCGCTCGTCGGCGAGGACCGCCCCGGTGGGGTTCTGGAAGAGCGGCTGGCAGACGAAGAGGCGCGCGCCGCTGGCCCGGAAGGCCCGCGCCAGCAGGTCGGTGCGCACGCCGTGGGCGTCCATCGGCACGGGGACGGGCCGCAGCCCCGAGGCGCGGGCGGCGGCGAGCATGCCGGGGTAGGTCGGGGACTCGACGAGGACGGGCGCGCCGGGAGTGGCCAGGGCGCGCAGCGCGGTGGTGAGCGCGCTCTGGCCGCCGGCGGTGATGAGGACGCCGGAGGGGGCGAGCGTGCCGGCCGGGCCGCCGATCTCGCGGGCGAACCAGGCCCGCAGCTCGCCGACGCCCTCGATGGGCGGTCGGCCCCAGGCGCCGGGGCGCCGGCCCGCGCGGGCGAGCGCGGCGGACAGGGCGCGCTCGGGCTGGAGGGAGGGGTGCAGATAGCCGCCGGTCAGCTCGATGACCCCGGGCGGCGGTTCGGCGAGCGTGGCGAGGACGCCGCTCGCGT
>NZ_JBFAPH010000435.1:0-4299 GCF_040675635.1 Streptomyces sp. NPDC049577 | reverse complement strand
ACGTCATCGACTGGCTCAAGTTCAGCGAGAGCCGCACCGAGCGCCGCGACGAGCGCAAGCGCAAGGGCCGCAACCGCGTCGTGGCCCTCGCCGTGCGCCCTGACCGCCGAGCGGTTCGTCGCCGACCCGTTCGGACCGGCCGGCTCCCGGCTGTACCGCACGGGCGACCGCGTCCGCTGGCGGGCCGACGGCACGCTGGAGTTCGCCGGCCGCACCGACGCCCAGGTCAAGGTGCGCGGCTTCCGCATCGAGCCGGGCGAGGTCGAGACCGCCGTCCTGTCCTTCCCCGGCGCGGCACAGGCCGTCGTGGTCGTCCGCGAGGACCGGCCCGGGGACAAGCGGCTCGTCGCCTACGCGGTGCCCGCCCCGGGCGCCGTCCTCGACCCGGCCGCGCTCCGCGCCCACCTGGCCGACCGGCTGCCCGACTACATGGTGCCGTCCGCGTTCGTCCCCCTGGACGCGCTGCCGCTGACCCGCACCGGCAAGCTCGACCGGGCCGCCCTGCCCGCGCCCGACTACTCGGGCGGCGGCGGCCGCGCCCCGCGCGACGCCCGCGAGGAACTGCTGTGCGCGCTCTTCACGGAGCTGCTCGGCACGCCGGACGTCACCATCGACGACAACTTCTTCGCGCTGGGCGGCGACAGCATCGTCTCCATCCAGCTGGTCAGCCGCGCCCGCCAGGCCGGGCTCGTCCTCACCCCGCGGGACGTCTTCCAGCACCAGACGCCGGCCGGGCTCGCCCTGGCCGCCGCCGACGCGACGGCCGGCGGCCCCGCGCCGCAGGACGACGGCACCGGCACCGTGCCGGCCACCCCGATCATGGAGTGGCTGCGCGAACTGGGCGGCCCTGTCGAGGGCTTCAACCAGTCGGTGCTGCTGCGCGTCCCCGCCGGTCTCACCGAGGACGCCCTGGCCGACGCCGTCCGCGCCCTGTGCGAGCGGCACGACCTGCTGCGCGCCCGGCTGGACCGCACCGAAGCCGGGCGGTGGAGCCTGCACGTCCCGCCGGCGGGGGAGGACGACGCGGCGCGGCACATCCGCCGGGTCGACATCTCCGCCCACCCGGAGGACGGACTGGCCGGCCTGCTCGCCGAGGAGGCCGAGGCGGCGCGGCGCGCCCTGGACCCGGACGCCGGCGTCATGCTGCGCGTGGTGTGGTTCGACGCGGGCGACCGCCCGGGCCGCCTGCTGCTGATGGCCCACCACCTGGTCGTCGACGGCGTGTCCTGGCGGGTGCTCGCCCCGGACCTGATGACCGCGTGGCTCGCCCGCGCCGAGGGCCGGGACATCGCCCTGGAGCCCGTCGGCACCTCCTTCCGCACCTGGGCGCGGCACCTGGCGGAGCACGCCCGGAGTGCCGCCGTGGAGGCCGAACTGCCGCTGTGGGAGCGGATGACGTCCGCACCCGACGCGCGGCTCACCCCCCGGCCGCTCGACCCGGCCGTCCACACCAAGGGCACCGCACGGCACCGCACGACCGTCCTGGAGGCCGGCCGCACCGAGCCGTTGCTGGGCACCGTGCCCGCCGCCCTGGACGCGAGCGTCGACGAGGTGCTGCTGACCGGCTTCGCGCTGGCCGTCGCCGAATGGCGGCGCCGGCGTGGCACGGGCGGCGGCAGCCCGGTGCTGATCGACCTGGAGGGGCACGGCCGCGACGAGACCGGCACCGCCGATCTCTCGCGCACCGTCGGCTGGTTCACCGCCATGCACCCGCTGCGGCTCGACCCGGGCGTGCGCTGGCACGAGATCCGCGACGGCGGCCCCGCCACCGGCACGGCGCTGCGGCGCACGCAGGAGCAGCTGCGCGCCCTGCCCGGCAAGGGCCTCGGGTACGGCCTGCTGCGCCACCTCAACCCGCGCACGGCCGCCCTGCTGTCCGGCTCGCCCGCACCGCAGATCGGTTTCAACTACCTGGGCCGGGTCCGCGCCGACCAGAGCGCCGACCGGAGCGCCGACCGGAGCGCCGACCGGGCCGGCGGCCCGGCCGGCTGGGGCGCGGCACCGGAGGACGTGCGCGTGGCGCCGGCCGACCCGGGCATGCCGTTCGCGCACGCCCTGGAGCTGAACGCGATCGCCCACGACCACGCGGACGGCCCCGTGCTGAAGGTCACCTGGTCGTGGCCGGACGCCCTCTTCGACGAACACGACATCGACGCGCTCACCGGCCTGTGGTTCGAGGCCCTGGACGCCCTCGCCCGCCATGCGGCGGCCGGCCCGGCGGACGACGAACCCGGCGCGGGCGGCACTACCCCATCCGACCTTTCCCTGGTGGACCTCCTCCAGGACGAGATCGACGAGCTTGAGTCCGACTGGAGGCTGTGAAGTGACGCAGAACCGCACCGCCCGGCGCGGGCGTTCCGCAATCGAGGACGTGCTGCCCCTGTCCCCCCTCCAGGAGGGACTGCTGTTCCACTCCCTCCTCACCGGCGAGGGAACGGACGTCTACACCGTCCAGCTCATGGTCGACCTCGACGGCCCGCTGGACGGCCCCCGGCTGCGGGCCGCCATGGACGCCGTCCTGCGCCGCCACGCCAACCTGCGGGCCGGCTTCCGGTCCGTGCGCTCCGGCAGGCCCGTGCAGTTCGTGCCGCGCGAGGTGCGCGTGCCGTGGCGGGACGCCGACCTCACCGGGCGGGCCGACGCCGACGCGGAGGCCGAGGCGGCGCGGCTGGCCGACGAGGAACGCGCCGCCCGCTTCGACCTGGCCGCGCCGCCGCTCGTCCGCTGCCTGCTGATCCGCCGCGCGGACCGGCGGCACCGGCTGGTGATCACCAACCACCACATCCTGCTCGACGGCTGGTCGACGCCCACGCTGCTGCGCGAGCTGTTCACCGTCTACGAGCGCGGCGAGGGCGCCCTGGCCCCCGTCACCCCCTATCGCCGCTACCTGGAGTGGCTCGGCCGGCAGGACCGCGCGGCGACCGAGGCGGCCTGGCGCGACGCCCTCGACGGCGTGACCGAGCCGACCCGGCTGACCGCCGCCGCCCCCGGCCGCGAGCCGCTGCTGCCCGAGCGCGTGGAGAGGCTGCTGCCGGAGGCGACCGGGGAGGGCCTCCAGCGGCTCGCCACCGACCGCTCGATCACCCTCAACACCGCCGTGCAGACCGCCTGGGCGGCCCTGCTCGGCCGGCTCACCGGCCGCGACGACGTCCTCTTCGGCACGACCGTCTCCGGCCGCCCCGCCGAGGTGCCCGGCGTCGAGGGCATGGTCGGCCTGTTCATCAACACCGTGCCCGTGCGGGTGCGGCTGAACGCCGGGCGGACCTGGGCCGAGACGCTGGCCGCCGTGCAGGACGAGCAGTCCGCCCTGGGCGCCCACCAGCACCTGGGCCTCGCCGACATCCAGGCCCGGGCCGGCATCGGCGAACTCTTCGACACCACCGTCCTGGTGGAGAACTACCCCGTCGACCCGGCCACGGCCGCCCGCCTGGACTCGGGGCTGCGCCTGACCGGCGCGAAGGGCCGCGACGCCACGCACTACCCGCTGACCCTCGTCGTCTCCAAGGGCGCCGACGGCCTGCACGCCCGCCTCGACTACCGCCCCGACCTGTTCGACGAGGCGGCCGCGCGGACCCTGCTCGACCGCTTCGAGCGCCTGCTGCACGCCGTGGCGACCACCCCGGACAGCCCGGCCGGCGAGGCGGCCGTCCTCACGGCGGACGAGCGGACCGCCCTGCTGACCGGCTGGAACGACACCGCCCGCGAGGTCCCGGCCGGCCTCCTGCCGGAGTGGTTCGCCGCGCAGGCGGCGCGCACCCCGGACGCGGAAGCCGTCGTGTCCGGCGGGGAGTCGCTGTCGTACGCGGAGCTGGACGCACGGGTGAACGGCCTGGCCAGCGCGCTGCTCGCGCGGGGTGCCGGGCAGGGAGATCTGGTGGCCCTCGCGCTGCCGCGTTCGATCGACGCGGTGGTGGCGATGCTTGCGGTGGGGAGGACCGGTGCGGCGTTCCTGCCGGTGGATGTGGACTTTCCGGCGGAGCGGATCGCCTACGTGCTGGCGGACGCCGCACCGGCGGTCGTGCTCGCCACGGCCGAAACGGCGGGGCTGCTTCCCGAGGGCCTGAACCTGCTGACGGTGGAAGGGATCGCCCCGGCCGCCGCCCCGGCCGGGACCCGGCCGGTGTCGGCCGCCGATCCGGCGTACGTCCTCTACACCTCGGGCTCGACCGGCCGCCCCAAGGGCGTCGTCGTCCCGCACGGCGCCCTGGCCAACTTCCTGTCCTCGATGCGCGAGCACACCGCCCTGACGCCGGCCGACCGCTGGCTGGCGGTGACGACGTTCGGCTTCGACATCTCGCT
>NZ_JBFAPH010000434.1:0-4306 GCF_040675635.1 Streptomyces sp. NPDC049577 | reverse complement strand
GCCGGGCGCCACGGCCGGTCCCCCGGCGCCCTCGGAGTTCACCCGGGCGCCGTCGCCGTCGTACTCCATGTCGAGGGTGACACCGATGACCGGATAGTGACGAAGGCTCCGGTCGTCTCGGTGCGCCGGGCCGGCGAGAAGGACCTCGACTTCTTCGTGTGGGCGATGGTCACGGCCGCGACCTCGCACCTGCGGCGCTCCTGCTGGGAGGCGATCTTCGACGAGCCGCCCGGCGTGGTGGCGGAGCTCCTCGGCGCGCTCGCGCGCTCGCCCCGGCCCCACTGGTGCCATCTGTCCCGCTGCTGGGTGGCCGAGGTGGACGGCGTGCCGGCGGGTGCGCTCACCGCCTACGACCCGGCCACCGAGGGCAGCGACGCGCTCGCCGCGGAGTTCGCCGCGCTGGCCGCGCGGACCGGGCGGCCGGAGGGGAGGACGCTGGAGAAGGCGCTCGACCGGGGGCGCGTGTTCCGCTCCTGCGCCCCGGCCGACTACAGCGACTCCTGGGCCGTCGAGAACGTCGCCGTCCTGCCCGCGAGCCGCGGCACCGGTGTCGTCGACGTGTTGCTCGGGCACGCCCTCGACCTGGGGCGGCTGCGTGGGCACGAGCACGCCCAGATCATGTGCCTGCACGGCAACGAGCGCGCCCAGCGCGCCTGGGAACGCAACGGCTTCGAGGTACGGGCCGACTACCGGGGCCGGGAGTTCCGGCAGTTGTTCGGCTCGGCCGGGCTCAAGCTGCTGGTGCGCGCCTATTGACGGCGCGCGCTCAGCCCCCGTCCGTGCCCGCGAGGGCGAGCGCGGCCGCCACCAGCTGCTCCAGCGCGACGGCGGACGCGTCGTCCTCGACGACGAGATGACGCAGCGCCAGACCGTCGAAACCGGTCAGGAAGAACCGCGCCAGCGTCACCGCCTCGACGGCCAGCGGCCGCCCCGTGCGCTCCGCGACCTCGGAGATCATCCCGGCGGCCGTCTCCTCCAGCTCGCGCTGGTGGGTGCGGACGACCTCGTGCAGATCGGCGTTCCGCAGGGCGTACGTCATCAGCTCGATGAAGAGCAGATAGCGGCCGGGGTGCGCCCGGAGCCCCTCCCACAGGGCCCGGGCCATGAGCCGCAGCGACGTCTCGAAGTCCCGCCCGGCGGGCGCCGCGCCGCGCACCTGCTCGACCAGCTCGGCCGTCAGCTGCTCGATGACGGCGCGGTACAGATCGCGCTTGGTGCCGAAGGTGTAGTGCACCGTCGCCTGCGCCACGCCGAGTTCGGCGGCGATGGCGCGGGTGCTTCCGGCGTCGACTCCTTCGCGGGCCATCAGCTCGATGGCGGCCTGGACGAGTTGCGGGCGCCGTTCGACGGCGGGGACGTGGGCCATGGGCCAAGAGTATCGACTCGGTAAAGCCGCTTCCTCAAGCGACTTCGTCGAATGACTTTGTCAGGCGACCAAGTCATGCGTATGGTGAGAGTCGCAACTCCTCGGTCCGCCACCGCACTTCGCGCGGGCCCGACCGCACCCTGGAGGCAGCTGATGGCCACGTTCCTCTACCGTCTGGCGGCCGCCTGTCACCGGCGCCGCAAGGCCGTGCTGGCCCTCTGGCTGGCCCTCCTGATCGCCCTCGGCGGGCTCGCAGCCGGCTTCTCCGGCAAGACCAGCGACGAGTTCCGGGTGCCCGGCACCGAGGCGCAGACCGCACTGGACCGCATCGCGCACACCCTTCCCGAGTACGCGAACGCCTCCGGGCAGGTCGTCTTCGCCGCGCCCGAGGGCGAGACGCTCACCACGCCGGAGCGGCGCACCGCGATCCAGGCCGCCGCGCAGGCCGTCGGCAGGGCTCCCGGAGTGGCCGGCGTGCACGAACCGTTCGCCTCCGAGGCGGTCTCGAAGGACGGGCGGATCGCCTTCGCCCAGGTCGTCTTCGACAAGAAGCTGAGGGACCTCGGCCAGGGCCCACGCGACGCCGTCCGCGATGCCGCCGGACCGGCCCGGAAGGCCGGGCTGCAGGTCGAGTTCGGCGGGGACGCCTACACCCCGACCGTGCAGGTCGAGGGCGGCGAGGCCATCGGCGTCGGCGTCGCCGTGCTGGTGCTGCTGATCACCTTCGGATCGCTGGTCGCCGCCGGGATGCCGATGGCCGGCGCGCTGGTCGGTGTGGGCGTCGGCATGGCGGCGCTGCTCGCGCTGACCGGCGCGTTCGACATCATCTCCACCGCGCCCGTGCTCGCCCTGATGATCGGCATGGCGGTCGGCATCGACTACGCCCTCTTCATCGTCTCCCGGCACCGGCAGAACCTCGCCGAGGGCATGCCGCCCGCGGAGGCCGCCGCCCGGGCCAACGGCACGGCCGGCAGCGCGGTCGTCTTCGCGGGCGCCACGGTCGTCGTGGCGCTCGCCGGCCTGGCCGTCGCCGGCGTGCCGTTCCTGACCGTGATGGGCCTGGCCGCCGCCGGGGCCGTCGTCGTCGCGATGCTCGTCGCGGTGACGCTGCTGCCGGCGCTGCTCGGATTCGCCGGACACTCCGTCAACCGGCTGCGCGTGCCCGGCCTGCGGCCCCCGGCGGCCGGCTCCTCCGGCCGGACGGCGGCGGGCGAGCGCTGGGGCCGTCTGGTCGTCCGGCATCCGGTCGTCGTCCTGCTGGCCTGCCTCGTGGGCGTCGGCGCGATGGCCGTGCCCGTCAAGGATCTCAGGCTGGGACTGCCGGGCGGCGGCTCCTACGCGCGGGACACCACCGCCCGCACCGCCTACGACCTGGTGAGCGAGGGCTTCGGGCAGGGCTTCAACGGCCCGCTGATCGCCGTCGTCGACGTCTCCCGCGCCCCGCGCCCGGACCAGGCCGTCCAGCTCGTCACCCAGCGGCTGGCCGGACTGCACGGGGTCGTCACGCCCCTGCCGCCCTCCTTCGACGCGAGCCGTACGGTGGCCGCCATCCCCGTCATCCCGGCCGGCGGCCCCGACTCGAAGGTCACCGCCGACCTGGTCTCGGACATCCGTGCCCAGCGCGGGAAGCTGCGCGAGGCCGGCGTGGATCTGAAGGTCTCGGGCACCACGGCCGGCAACATCGACGTCTCGAAGAAGCTCGGGGACGCGCTGCCGCCCTTCCTGCTCGTCATCGCCGGGATCTCCGTCGTCCTGCTGGCCCTGGCCTTCCGCTCGGTGCTCGTGCCCGTCAAGGCCGTCGTCGGCTTCCTGCTCAGCGTCGCCGCCGCCATGGGCGCGGTGGTCGCCGTCTACCAGTGGGGCTGGCTGAACGAGGTGATCCCGGTGCCCCGGACCGGGCCCGTCGTCAGCTTTCTACCGATCCTGCTCATCGGGGTCCTCTTCGGTCTGGCGATGGACTACGAGCTGTTTCTGGTCTCCCGGATGAAGGAGGAGCGCGCGCACGGCGCCCCGCCCCGCGCGGCCGTGGTCTCCGGGTTCGGCAACGGCGCCCGGGTGGTGACGGCCGCGGCCCTGATCATGATCTCGGTCTTCGGCAGCTTCGCGTTCGGCCACGACCCGATCGTCCAGCCCATCGGCCTCGCCCTCGCGGTCGGAGTGATCGTCGACGCCTTCGTGGTCCGCATGGCGCTGGTGCCCGCCGTGATGGCGCTCCTCGGGCGGGCCGCGTGGTGGTTCCCCTCCTTCCTGGAACGGGTCGTCCCCCACGTCGACATGGAGGGCGAGAAGCTCGCCGCCCGGCTCGCCGCCGCCCCCGGCCGGCAGGACGGGGAGGAGTCCGCGGCGGACGCGCCCTCGCCGCTCCCCGAGCGGCGAGGGGCCGGGCGGTGACATCCCCCGGGGCGCCGGCGACGTCTCCAGGGGCGCCGGCGGGCGCCCCGTCAGCTGCGGTCGGCGACCCGCCAGGAGGTCAGACCGTCCCCGGTCAGCGCCGCCGGCAGGCCGGCGAAGACCTCGGGCACCTGCTCGATGTGGTGTACACCGGCCGGCACGTCGCCGGCGTGCACCCGGGCCGCCACCTCCGCGGCGACCAGGCCCGTGATCCGGGTCTGCGAACGGGCCGTCAGCACCCGTGCGGCGTGGCGGCCCTGGTAGTACCCGTCGGCCCGGACGGCGAAGTCGTCGCCGCCGATCCGCGCCCGGGCGAACGCGGCGGTGAGTGCCGGCTCCAGCCCGGCCAGCCGCGCCGCCCGGAAGACACCGGCGCCGCGCAGCGCGAACAGCAGTCCGGTCAGCAGCCCCGAGTCCAGGCTCAGCCGGGTCGTCACCTCCGGCACGTCGAGCGTGCGGCGCAGGGTGTACTGATCGGAGAACGGGAACGCGTAGTGGGTGCGCGGCCGGCCCGAGGGGTTCATTCCGGCCCGCAGCGGCCGCGCCGAC
>NZ_JBFAPH010000433.1:0-4312 GCF_040675635.1 Streptomyces sp. NPDC049577 | reverse complement strand
CGAAGCCCCCGGCCGGTGACACCGAGGACTTCTCGGACATCGAGGCGATCCTCAAGAAACACGGGATCTGATGAACTCCCCGCCCGAGAGTGTGTGTTGAGGGCAACGGGACCGCCGGCTGCGCCATCATCTGCCGAAGATGAACGACGAACCAGCCCCGATCAACGACATCACCGAGCTCGCGGACCTCACGGACCTCGCGGACCTCTCCGAGGAGCAGCGAGGCTGCCTCTTCGCACTGTCCCAGCCGCCGCTGATGTTCTTCCTCACCTTCATAGCCACCCTCATCCTCCTCACCGCGATACACGACCTGTACCGCTGGTGAGCTTCCGCCGGCGACCGGCCGGCGACCACGACGACGGCGCCGCCGCCGCGGTGGATCCGCGGCGGCGGCGCCGTGCCATGCCGTATGCGAGATGTGACGCGCGGCCTCCCCGAGTGGGCCGGGCGCGTCCCGGATCAGCTCCGGCCCGGGCTCAGCTCTCGGCCAGGATGTGCGAGAGCTCCTGATCCAGGTCGAAGTGCCGGTGCTCGGTGCCTGGCGGAACGGCGGCGTCCGTCCGCTTCAGGAACGACTCCAGCGCCCGGGCCGGCGCCTCCAGCAGGGCCTCGCCCTCCGGCGAGCTCAGGGCGATGCAGACGACGCCCTGACCGTGACTGCGGGACGGCCAGACTCGGACGTCTCCGGTGCCGGTCGGCCGGTGCAGGCCCTCGGCCAGCAGATCCCTGGCGAAGACCCACTCGACGGTTTCTTCGGCTCCGGTGTGGAAGGTGGCGTGCACGGCATAAGGGTCGGCCGTGTCGTACCGCAGGCCTGCGGGTACAGGCAGTGAGGATTCGCTCGACACAACGAGGCGCAGGTGCAGCTCGCAGCTGACCGTGGTGTTCATAAGCGCCAAGGCCTTTCGCTCAGTGTGCGCTCGGGGATTCGCACGTCGGCGAAATCGACATGCCACCTACGGTGCCGTTGTAAACCCCTCTGACCGTTTTGAGGCTCTTCGGATACCTCGGACGGCTCAGTGCTCTCACCGCGTCTACCGCCGATCCGGTGAGTTCCGGCGATTTCCGGCAAGTCCGCTACGTTGGACGGTATGAACGCGGAGAGTGACGAGCAGCGGACCGGCGCCACGGGCCGGACCGGCACCGGGGACACGCCCGGCGAGACCGCCGGAAGCACGGCCGGCGACACGGCGGGGCTGGGCTCGCGGGCCCCCCGCTTCATCAGGCGTTCCCGCGCCCTGCATCTGAGCTGGCAGGCCGGCGTCTTCGTCGTCGGCCTCGCCGTCGTCGTCGCGGGCGTCATCATGCTGCCCCTGCCCGGCCCCGGCTGGCTCGTGATCTTCGCCGGCATGGCCATCTGGGCCACCGAGTTCGTCTGGGCCCAGCTCGTCCTGCGCTGGACCAAGCGCAAGGTCACCGAGGCGGCACAGCGCGCCCTCGACCCCAGGGTCCGCCGCCGCAATATCATCCTCACCACGGCCGGACTCGCGATCATCGGCGCGCTCGTCGGCCTCTACCTCGCCACCTACGGCCCCCGCCCGCCCTGGAGCCTCGCCGGCTGACCCCGCCGCCCCTGCCCGGGGCGGTTCGGAACACGCCCTGACATGCGGTAATGTTTTCCCTGCGCCCGGGCGATTAGCTCAGCGGGAGAGCGCTTCGTTCACACCGAAGAGGTCACTGGTTCGATCCCAGTATCGCCCACCACGGACCGAGGGTCCGCAAGGTTCACCCCTTGCGGACCCTCGGTCTTTCCGTGTGCGCTGACCCCATGGCCCTGCACCGCTACCGCTTCCGCAGCACCTGGGTGCTCCCCGCCCCGCCCGACACCGTCTACGCCCTCCTCGCGGCCGCCGACGACTACCCCGACTGGTGGCCCCAGATCCGCGCCACCGAACGCACCGGCCCCACCAGCGGCAATCTCCGCCTGCGCTCCTTCCTCCCGTACGACCTCCGCCTCACCCTCCGCGAGACCCGCGCCGACCCGCACCGCCGCGTCCTGGAATGCGCCGTGGAAGGCGATCTCGAGGGCTGGGCCCGCTGGACCGTCGAACCCCGCGGACCGCACGGCAGCACCGCCCGGTTCCGGCAGGAGGTCGAGGCCCGCAAACCCCTCCTGAGGCGCTGGGCCGTACCGGCCAGACCCCTCTTCGTCGCCGCACACACCTGGGCCATGCGCGGCGGACGCCGCGGACTGCGCTCCCGCCTGGAGCACCGGCGACGGGAGATTTGAAGGAACGCCGCCACCACCTGTATTGTTCAGTGCGTTCCCGGGGGAGACCCCAGGAGGATCCCGGGCGATTAGCTCAGCGGGAGAGCGCTTCGTTCACACCGAAGAGGTCACTGGTTCGATCCCAGTATCGCCCACACGCCGACGAGGCCGGTCCGTCAACAGACGGACCGGCCTCGTGCGTTGTACGCCCCCTGGCGCTCACGCGACAGCGGGCAGCTCCGGGCGCAACGGCCACGCCGGATCACACTGCTCCTCCGAGCCGTTCCGCGCGAACCACGCCTGCAACCCCCGCGCCTGCGCCGCGTGCCACACCGCCTGCCGCGCGTGCAACTCCGCCGGACTCAGCCGCTCCAGCCGCGACGCGAACCGCCGCCCCACCTCACGCACCACCTCCAGCGCCGCCAGCGCGTCCGCCGCCGCGTCGTGCGCACCCGTCAGCTCCACCCCGTAGTGCGCGCACAGATCCGACAGCGTCCGCCGCCCCTTGCGATACCGGTCCAGATGCCGGTCCAGCACCCACGGATCCAGCACGCACAACGGCGACGGCCCCAGATACGCCGCCAGCGACGACGCCCGGTGCCGCCGCAACTCCCGGTCCAGCAACGTCAGATCGAACGGCGCGTTCATCACCACCAGCGGAATCCCCCGCGCCGCATACCCCGCCAGCGCCCGCGCCACTTCTTCCATCACCGGCGCCGGCCACCGGCCGTGCAACTGCAGATAGCCGTCCGTCAGCCCGTGCACCGCCGTCGCCCCCTCGGGCACCGGCACCCCCGGATTCACCAGCCAACGCGTCACCATCGGCGGACCCCCCGCCTGCGACTGCGCCACCATGGCCGCCGACACGATCCGGTCCCGCTCCACGTCGACCCCGGTCGTCTCCGTGTCAAAGGCGGCGAGCGGACCCTCGAACCAGCACGGCATGTCACAACTCCTCGCACTCGCCGGGCGATTGGCGTGTTTACCCCTCCCCGACAGGGTGAATACCCGGCCACCCCACCGCCCGAACCGCCCCCGTTTGCCAGGGAGTTCGTATGGAGACAACACAGATGTACGGACCAGCACCCGGCCAGCCCCCGAAGGTTTCGGACATGGTGCTCGCGCAGCCCGACCCGGCCCCCCTCGCGAGCGGCCCGCACCCCCGGCCCACCCCCGCGCGGCGCGGCGCCCTCGCCACCACCGCCTGCATGGAGACCCTCCAGATCGGCTACCTCCACGCGGTCGCCGCGGCAGCCGGCTGCACCCTCGCCCAGCCCTTCCCCGACCACGGCATCGACTGGCACGTCAGCCACAGCGCCCCCGGGCACACCACCGACGACGAGGTCACCATCAAGGTCCAGCTCAAGTGCACCCACCAGCTGGGCCCCCGCCCACCCGGCCCCACCTTCCCCTTCACCCTCGACAACGACCACCTCACCAAACTCGCCCGCACCCCCGCCTCCGTACACAAGATCCTCGTCGTGATGATCGCCCCCAGGACCCAGGACGACTGGCTCCGCGCCCACCACGACCACCTGGAACTGCGCCACTGCTGCTACTGGACCAACCTCGCCGGACACCCCGTCACCGGCAGACGCAGGACCACCGTCCGCATCCCCACCGCACGCGTCTTCGACGACCGCGCCCTCTGCGAGATCATGACGCGGGTCGGATCCGGAGGGAGACCCTGATGCACCGGCCCCCCGACCACCCGGACCCCCGGGACCCCCGCGACGGACACCAGCACCGGGACCCCCTGCCCACCCGCCCCGCCCCCGGCCCTCTCCCGGACCCCGCCGTCCTCGCCGCCCTCCTCGCCCGCCACGGCTGGCA
The DNA here is from genome assembly GCF_040675635.1 of Streptomyces sp. NPDC049577. Taxonomy (NCBI): domain Bacteria; kingdom Bacillati; phylum Actinomycetota; class Actinomycetes; order Kitasatosporales; family Streptomycetaceae; genus Streptomyces; species Streptomyces sp. NPDC049577. The sequence continues at coordinate 270 of NZ_JBFAPH010000433.1, read as the reverse complement.
CCGCCGCGGCGGCACCCCCGGCAGGTACAGCCGCTGGACCCCGCCCCATGGCTCCGGCACCAGCCTCCTCCTCCCCGCCGACCCCTCCTTCCCCGACAGCACCGACCTCCTCACCGAAGCCCTCACCGCCCTCCACCACACCCCCCACCCCTCCGCCCAGGCCGTCCTCATCGCCCTCCGCACCCCCAGCGACGAGATCCACTGGCAACGCCACATCCCCGACCCCCGCGCCCCCGCCGCCGCCTGGCACGCCCAGGAACGACTCCGCAC
>NZ_JBFAPH010000432.1:0-4425 GCF_040675635.1 Streptomyces sp. NPDC049577 | reverse complement strand
GGACCTCCCGGACGTCGCGCGCCGCGTCGACGGCGGCGGCGACTGCCCGGGTCCCTGTGCCCGGGGGTGTCGCTAGCTCTTCTCCGCGACCCCGGCGGTGTCGAAGGTGGCGACCTCGTGCATCGCGCGGGCCGCGCTCTGGACGACCGGCAGCGCCAGCAGCGCGCCCGTGCCCTCGCCGAGGCGCAGGTCGAGGTCGACCAGCGGCCGCAGGCCGAGCTTGGTCAGCGCCGCGACGTGGCCCGGCTCAGCGCTGCGGTGTCCGGCGATGCACGCGGCCAGCGCCTCGGGCGCGATGGCCCGGGCGACCAGGGCGGCGGCCCCGGCGCTCACCCCGTCCAGGATCACCGGCGTGCGCAGCGAGGCGCCGCCCAGGATCAGGCCGACGAGGGCGGCGTGCTCCAGGCCGCCGACGGCCGCGAGGACGCCGATGGGGTCGTTCGGGTCGGGCTGGTGGAGTTCCAGCGCGCGCCGTACGACGTCGATCTTGCGGGCGTGCATCTCGTCGTTGATGCCGGTGCCGCGACCGGTGATCTCGGCCGGGTCGGCGCCGGTGTAGACGGCGATGAGGGCGGCCGACACGGTGGTGTTGGCGATGCCCATCTCGCCGGTCAGCAGCGCCTTGTTGCCGGCCGTGACCAGGTCGCGGGCCGTCTCGATGCCCACTTCGAGCGCGCGCAGCGCCTCTTCGCGGGTCATCGCGGGGCCGGTGGTGAAGTCGTGCGTGCCGGGCCGGATCTTGCGCGGCAGAAGGCCGGGAGTGCTGGGCAGTTCGCCCGCCACGCCGACGTCGACGACGCAGACCTCGGCGCCGACCTGGTTGGCGAAGGCGTTGCAGACCGCCCCGCCGCCCAGGAAGTTGCCGACCATCTGCGAGGTGACCTCCTGGGGCCACGCGGTGACGCCCTGGGCGTGCACCCCGTGGTCGCCCGCGAAGATCGCGACGGCGGCAGGCTCCGGGATGGGCGGCGGGCACTTGCGCGACAGGCCGCACAGCTGGGCGGAGATGATCTCCAGCATGCCGAGCGCGCCGGACGGCTTGGTCATGCGCTTCTGCCGCTCCCACGCCTCGCCGAGCGCCTTGGCGTCGAGCGGGCGGATGCCGCGCAGGGTCTCGGCGAGCAGGTCGTGCGGGTCCTCGCCGGGCAGCGCGCGGCGGCCGTACGTCTCCTCGTGGACGACCCACGACAGCGGGCGGCGCTTGGACCAGCCCGCCTGCATCAGCTCCGGCTCGTCGGGGAACTCGTCGACGTAGCCGACGCAGAGGTAGGCGACGACCTCCAGGTGCTCCGGCAGGCCGAGCTCGCGCACCATCTCGCGCTCGTCGAAGAAGCTCACCCAGCCGACGCCGAGGCCCTCCGCGCGGGCGGCGAGCCACAGGTTCTCCACGGCGAGGGCCGAGGAGTAGGGGGCCATCTGCGGCTGGGTGTGCCGGCCCAGGGTGTGCCGGCCGCCGCGGGTGGGATCGGCGGTGACGACGATGTTGACGGGCGTGTCGAGGATTGCCTCGATCTTCAGTTCCTTGAACTGCTTCGCCCGCCCCTTCGGCAGCGACCGGGCGTACGCCTCGCGCTGACGCTCCGCCAGCTCGTGCATGGCCTGGCGCGTCTCGGCGGAGCGGATGACGACGAAGTCCCAGGGCTGGGAGTGCCCCACGCTGGGTGCGGTGTGGGCGGCCTCCAGGACGCGCAGCAGCACCTCGTGCGGGATGGGGTCGGTGCGGAAGCCCTTGCGGATGTCGCGGCGCTCGCGCATCACCCGGTGCACGGCGGCCCGCTCGGCGTCCGCGAAACCGACGGCCGGGGGGCCGGCCGGTTCGGCGGGCTCGCCGGCGGCCTCGGGGGCGTCGGCGGAAGCGTCCGCCGCGTCGGGGGCGTCCGTCGCGTCCGCGCTCTCGGGCCCCTCGGGCGCTTCGGGCCCCTCGGGGACGAGCCTGAGCGCCTGCGGCGCGGCCTCGGCGGTGGCGGGCTCCTCCTCCCGCGCCTGCGGCGCGTCCACGGCCTCGGCGACCGCGGGGGCCGGCGCCTCCGGCTCCGGGGCCGGCTCCTCGGCCGGGGCGGGCGCCTCCGCCGGGGCCTGGGCGTCCGGCTGGTTCTCGACGGCCGGTGCGGCCGGGGTCTCGACGGGGGCCTGGGCCTGCGTGGCCTCATCGGTCACGAGCACGGCCTCCGCGGGTGCCTCGGGCGCCGGGGGCGCGACCGTCGGGGCCTGCGCCTGCGGCGCCTCCTGGGCGACGGGCGGGGCCAGAACCCCGGCCGGGGCCTCGGCGACGACGGGAGCCGCCGCCGGCATCTCCTCGGCCACCGCCGGGGCGACGGGCGGCGCGGGAACCTCCGCGGGGGCCGCCTCGACGGGCCCTGACACGGCGTCGGCGGCGACGGGGGGCGCCATGGGGGCCTCCTGCGCCTGCGGCTCGGGCGCGCCCTGGTCCTGGGCGGGGGCCGGGGTGAGGACGGCGGCCTGCGGCACGACGGTCGGCGCCGCGTCGGCGACCGGCTGGGCCGGCGGCTCGGTCGGTGCCGCAACCGCGCTCCGGGCACCCGCCGCGACAGGGGCGTCGGCGGGCGACTGCGTGTCAGCGGACGCCGCGGCAGCGGGGACTGCCGCCGGGACAGTGGTGGCGGGCGCAGGTTCCGGCGACGCGCTCTGCGCGTCCGCGACGGCGGGCGCGGACACGACGGCCTCGGTGGCGCTCTGCGCCGCCGGGCTGCCGGCAGCGGCGGCGGGAGCCGCAGCGGCGGGCGCTTCGGCCGCCGGCTGCGCCTGGTGCGGGACCTGCGGAGCCTGCGGCACCTCGGCGACCACCGCCGGCGCCGGGACGACGGCCTCGGCGGTGGCCTGCGCCGGCACCTCCGGGCTTTCCGCAACAGCGACCGGCGCCGCCACCGGGGCGACAGCCTCCGCGGCGAGCCGCATCTGCGCCTCGGGGCCCTCGGCAGCGGCGGCGGGCGCCGCAGCGGCGGGCGCTTCGGCCGCCGGCTGTGCCTGGTGCGGGACCTGCGGGGCCTGCGGCGGCTCGGCGACCGCCACCGGCGCCGGGACGACGGCCTCGGCGGTGGCCTGCGCCGGCACCTCCGGGCTTTCTGCGGGGCGGGGGGCGGGAACGGCCTGCGCCTCCTCGTGCGGAGCGTCGAGGTGCGGAGCGTCGAGGTACTCGGGGGCCGCCGGAGCCGGTACGGCCGGGCCGCGGTCCGCGAGGGAGCGGACGACGCCGCCGACGGCGGGATCCGGGGTGGGCGGGCCCATGTGGAGCGGGCGGCGCGGCTGCGCGGGGGCCGTGCGGACGGCGCTGTAGTCGACGGAGCCCGTGTCGCGGCCGCCCGTCTCGTGCGTACCGCCCTGGAGCAGCGGCTGCTCGGCCCAGGCACCCTGGGCACCCGGCATCAGCAGGAGGTCGTCCTCGTCCGCGCCCTCGGTCTGGTCGGCGTGGTCGTGGTCCGGTGCGTGGCCGAGAAAATAGGAATTCTCGATTCCGGCGTCGGCAGGGGCTGCCCCGTCCGCTGGGAGCGGGTGGCCGGGCAGTGCGCCTGCGTTCTCCGGCTGTCCCTCGCCCGGGAACCGGCCGGTGTCGGTCATGCGTACCCCTCGCCCATCGGTAGTGCTCCTTCCAACCGCTCACGCCCATAGACAACAACGAGCGTCCATGCCTCGCGGCACGTTGGCGTGCCGTCCGGTGCCACCCTGCCCTGTACGCACCAAGAGGGGGGCGGGTTCGGGGCATTGGTGACTGTGGTGTCGGACACCGGGCGGTTCGCACAACGGTCCGCCAGCCTACCCCCCGCCCGTACCGGGGCCCGACGGCGCCCTTTACTGCCGGGGCTGGATGCGACGGCCGCTCAGCAGGAAGGCTACGGCGCGTTCCCGCTCGGCCCAGCCGGTTGTGTCCAACTCCACTGCCTGGAGCAGCGTGCACTCGACGGCGTAGCCGCCCTCGGCGAGGACGCGGCCGACGGCCTCGGCGTCGTCGCGGGTGAAGGCGTGGGTGACGATCCGCTCCGGTCGGCGGTCGGCGCAGGCGGCGACGGTCTCCGCTCCCCCGCCGCCGACGCGGACGACGTCGGGTTCGGGCAGGTCTTCGAGTGTCTGCGGGGCGGCCCCGTGGACGACCTGCAGTTGAACACTGTGCCGACGGGCCGCGGCGGCGGTGCGGCGGCAGGCGTCGGCGTCGCGGTCGACGGCGATGACGGCGGCACCGAAGCGGGCGGCCTCGACGGCGGCGGCACCACTGCCGCAGCCGATGTCCCAGACCAGGTCGCCGACGCGGGGGCCGAGCCGGGCGAGTTGGGCGGCGCGCAGTTCGGTGGACTCGCCCTCGCCGAGGGGGGCGTCGCCACCGGATCCCGCACCACCGGATTCCGCACCGCCGGACTCCTCGGCGAACTCGATGCGCACCCGCTGCCCGGGCCGCAGCAGCCGCAGCCCCCC
>NZ_JBFAPH010000431.1:0-4428 GCF_040675635.1 Streptomyces sp. NPDC049577 | reverse complement strand
GGGTGAACCCGGGCTCGGTCGTGGTGGGCAGCAGGGGCGGTTCGCGCCCCGCCCGGCCGCGGCGGCGGAGCGCGGCGCGCCGGGAACGCAGATACATGGCCGTACAGGCCAGGGCTATCGCGCCGCCGAGCGGCACCCAGACCCGGCGCCCGCCGGGCAGCAGCCCCATGCCGCCCGGGTCGCTGTTGCCGGGCCGGATGACGGGGGTGCGGACGGGCTCGCCCTGGAGCACGGCGAGGTAGCCGTCGGCCGCGCCGATCGCGGCGCCGGCCCAGTCGTTCTGGCGCAGGGCGGGCGCGATGGCGATGCCGGAGACCTTTTCGAGCTGGGCCTTGGCGAATCCGGAGTCCCGGGCGGCGGAGACGGCGTACTGGCGGCCCTGGACGGCGATGGCCAGCAGCAGCTCGTGCTGGCCGAGGCCGTTGCGGTCGGCGGTGGCGTCGGCCCAGGCGTGGGCCGAACGGCCGGAGAAGTCGCGCACATAGGTGACGAACAGCTGGACGTGGTGGGTGGCGCTCAGCCGGTCGAGGGCGGCCTCGACCTGGGCGCGCCGGTGCCCCAGGGCGCCGACGGTGTCGGTGATCCGGCCGCCCGCGTCGAGGTCGAGCGGCGTGTCGGCGCGGGCGGTGGGCACCGCCGGAAGCAGTAGGGCGCAGAGTGCGAGAAGAGTGCCGGCGAACGCCCGGGCGGACGTCCCCGGCCCTCCGTACCGCCTCCACAGCCGCGTCACTGTTTGGCGCGTCACACTTTGGAGCGTATGACCGTATTGTTCATGCCGCTACCCAGCGGCTCGGGGTATTTACGTTCCGCTATTCCCTCACTCGTCCGCCTTCCGTCGGCGGATCCTGGCGCCGAGCCACACGAGCGGGTCGTAGGCGCGGTCCACGACGCGTTCCTTGAGGGGGATCAGCGCGTTGTCGGTGATTTTGATGTGCTCCGGGCAGACCTCCGTGCAGCATTTGGTGATGTTGCAGTAGCCCAGCCCGAACTCCTCGCGGGCGCCGCTGCGGCGGTCGATGCCCTGCTCGGCGGCCGCGTCGAGGGGATGCATGTCCAGCTCGGCGACGCGCATCAGGAAACGGGGCCCGGCGAAGGCCTGCTTGTTCTCCTCGTGGTCGCGCACCACATGGCAGGTGTTCTGGCACAGGAAGCACTCGATGCACTTCCGGAACTCCTGCACCCGCCCCACGTCCTCCTGCATCATCCGCGCCTCCCCGGGCCGCAGCCCGGCCGGCGGGGCGAAGGAGGGCACCTCGCGGGCCTTGGTGTAGTTGTACGACACGTCCGTGACCAGATCCCGTACGACCGGGAACGTACGCATCGGGGTGACGGTGATGGTTTCGGCCGGGTCGAAGACCGACATCCGCGTCATGCACATCAGCCGCGGCCGGCCGTTGATCTCCGCGCTGCACGAACCGCACTTGCCCGCCTTGCAGTTCCAGCGGACGGCGAGGTCGGAGGCGACCGTGGCCTGGAGGCGGTGGATGATGTCGAGGACGACCTCGCCCTCGTTGACGGCGACCTCGTAGTCGACGAGTCCGCCGCCGTCCGCATCACCCCGCCACACCTTGAAGCGGGCCTGATAACTCATGAGGTCAGCTCCTCGTCGGTCAGGTACTTCGCCAGCTCCTCCTTCTCGAAGAGCTCCAGCAGGTCCGCCCGCATCGGCTCGGCCTCGCGCCGCTCCAGCCGGATGCGGCCCAGGACCGGGTCGGCCACCGCCGGTTCGGCGCTCTCGTCCGCGAGCCGGCACACCAGCCGGACCCGCCGCCACTGGCGGTCCATCCCCGGATGGTCGTCCCGGGTGTGCCCGCCCCGGCTCTCCTCGCGCTCCAGCGCCGCCCGCGCCACACACTCGCTGACCAGCAGCATGTTGCGCAGGTCCAGCGCCAGGTGCCAGCCGGGGTTGAACTGCCGGTGCCCCTCCACCCCGGCCCGCCGGGCCCGGGTCCGCAGCGCCGCCAGCCGGTGCAGGGCCTCCTCCATCTCGCCGGCCCGGCGGATGATGCCGACCAGGTCGTTCATCGACTGCTGCAACTCCTGGTGCAGCGTGTACGGATTCTCCGCGAGCCCTGGCGAGACGCCGGCGTCGCCGCCCTCCGCGCCGAACGGCCGCAGTGCCTCCGCCTCGGCCAGCTCGACGTCGGCGTCCGAGACGGCCGGCCGCTCGCCGGCGCCCAGCCCCGCCGTGTACTCGGCGGCGTACAGCCCGGCACGCCGGCCGAAGACCAGCAGATCGGAGAGGGAGTTGCCGCCCAGCCGGTTGGAGCCGTGCAGCCCGCCCGCGACCTCGCCCGCCGCGAACAGGCCGGGCACGCCCCGTGCGGCGGCGGTGTCCGGGTCGACCTCGACGCCGCCCATGACGTAGTGACAGGTCGGCCCGACCTCCATCGGCTCGGCGGTGATGTCGACGTCCGCCAGCTCCTTGAACTGGTGATGCATCGACGGCAGCTTGCGCTGGATCACCTCGGCCGGCATGCGCGTGGAGACGTCCAGGAACACCCCGCCGTGCGGGGAGCCGCGCCCGGCCTTGACCTCGGCGTTGATGGCACGGGCCACCTCGTCGCGGGGGAGCAGCTCGGGCGGGCGGCGGTTCTTGTCGGGGTCGGCGTACCAGCGGTCGGCCTCGTCCTCGGTCTCGGCGTACTTGTCGCGGAAGACGTCCGGGATGTAGTCGAACATGAACCGCTTGCCGTCGCTGTTGCGCAGCACACCGCCGTCGCCGCGCACCGACTCGGTGACCAGGATGCCCTTCACGGACGGCGGCCAGACCATGCCGGTGGGATGGAACTGCACGAACTCCATGTTGACCAGCCGCGCCCCGGCCAGCAGCGCGAGCGCGTGCCCGTCGCCGGTGTACTCCCAGGAGTTGGAGGTCACCTTGAAGGACTTGCCGATGCCGCCGGTGGCCAGCACCACGGCCGGCGCCTCGACGACGAAGAACCGCCCGGACTCCCGCTCGTAGCCGAAGACGCCCGCCGTGCGGTCCCCGTCCTTGAGGACGCGGGTGACCGTGCACTCCTGGAAGACCTTCAGCCGCGCCTCGTGGTCCCCGTACTCCCGGTGGTCCTCCTGCTGGAGGGAGACGATCTTCTGCTGGAGGGTGCGGATCAGCTCCAGGCCCGTACGGTCGCCGACGTGCGCCAGGCGCGGGTACTCGTGGCCGCCGAAGTTGCGCTGCGAGATCTCGCCCCGGGGCGTGCGGTCGAAGACCGCGCCCCACAGCTCCAGCTCCCACACCCGCTCGGGCGCCTCCTGGGCGAGCAGCTCGGCCATGCGCCAGTCGTTGAGGAACTTGCCGCCGCGCAGGGTGTCGCGGAAGTGCACCTGCCAGTTGTCGCGCTTGTTGACGTTTCCCATGCAGGCGGCGATGCCGCCCTCGGCCATGACCGTGTGCGCCTTGCCGAAGAGCGACTTGCAGATCACCGCGCAGCGCAGCCCCCGCTCGCGGGCCTCGATGGCCGCCCGCAGCCCGGCGCCGCCGGCGCCGACCACGACCACGTCCCAGGCCTGCCGGTCCACATGTGCCATCAGTCGAGCACTCCCTAGAAGAACCGCGGATCGTCGAAGGCGCCACTGGCGACCAGGTACACATACAGATCGGCCACCGCCACGCTCACCAGCGACGCCCACGCGAGCAGCATGTGACGGGCGTTCAGCGCGCTCACCCAGCCCCACATCCGGTACCGCACCGGATGCCGGGAGAAGTTCCGGATCCGGCCCCCGACGATGTGCCGGCAGGAGTGGCAGGACAGGGTGTATGCCCAGATCAGGATGATGTTCGCGAGCAGTACGAGGGTGCCGAGGCCCATGTGGCCCCACTCGCCGTCCGCGTTCCGGAAGCCGAGCACCGCGTCGTACGTCAGGACCCCGGCGACGAGCACGGCGAAGTAGAAGAAGTAGCGGTGGACGTTCTGCAGGATCAGCGGGAAGCGGGTCTCGCCGGTGTACTTCGCGTGCGGCTCGGGGACCGCGCAGGCCGGGGGCGAGGCCCAGAAGCCCCGGTAGTAGGCCTTGCGGTAGTAGTAGCAGGTCAGCCGGAAGCCCAGCGGGAAGATCAGCACCAGCAGCGCGGGCGACAGGCCCCACCACGGGCCGAAGAGGTCCCAGTCGGCGCCCGCCGGCATCGGCACGCAGTTGTGCGCCAGGCACGGCGAGTAGAACGGCGAGACGTACGGCGCGGCGTAGTAGTCGCCGTTCGCGAAGGCCCGCCAGGTGGAGTAGACGACGAACGCGAACAGCCCGGCGGCCGTGGCGGCGGGCGCCAGCCACCAGCGGTCGCGCCGCAGATGGCGCTCCCGGATCGCCGCGCGCGACGCGTGGTGGACGCCGCGCGCGGCCGGATCGCCCGTGGAACCGGCGACGGCTGAGGGATCGGTACCAGTGGCCAAGACGGACTCCGGTCAGGAGTGGGGTCGTGAAGTCGTA
>NZ_JBFAPH010000430.1:0-4446 GCF_040675635.1 Streptomyces sp. NPDC049577 | reverse complement strand
GCTCCGCCCCCGGACCCCCGGGGTGGTGCAGGCCGTCGTTCTGGTTGTGCCCACCCGTTCCGCCTTGCGGAACGCCTGCCCACAACCGGTGCGGCGAGGACACCGCGCGGAGCGCGGTCCGGGGGCCTGGGGGCGAAGCCCCCGGCGTCAGTACCGGTACTGCTGCTGCTCGTCGTAGTACTGGTACGGCTGCTGCTGCGGCGCAGCCGCGTCCGTGTCGCGCTGCTGCGGCACCCACACGCCCCCCGGCGGCGTGTCCATCCCGTACTGCTGCGACGCGTAAGGGTCGTACGGCTGCTGCCGGTTGCCGATGTACGGGTCCGAGTACGCCGCGTACTGCCCCTGCGGCTGGCCCTGCATCTGGCCGTAGTCCGGCGCGTCGTACGCGCCGTACTCCGGCTGCTGCGGCACGCTCGGCATCATCGCCGTCTCCTGCTCCGGCAGCGGGACCTGTTCGGCCAGTGGCGCCGGCTCCGGGACGGAGGCCGGGGCCGGCGTCGGCGTCGGTGCCGGGGAGGGCGCGCCGCGCTGGGACTTGCGGCGGCGCCCCGAGCGGGACTTCGGCTGCGGCGCCGAACGCCGCAGCGCCCAGCCCGCGGAGAAGCCGCGCCGGAAGGAGAGCGTCACGTACGTCTGCCCGACCGCGAACGCGAGCGCGCCGACGACGATGACCACGACGGACGGCAGGACGACGCCCGTCACGACGCCCAGGAAGCCGACGAAGGCCAGCAGTCGCCAGCGCAGCCGCGCCTTGTACTGCAGGAGCACTTCGCCGAGCAGCCACAGGGCCACAACGCCGAACGCGATGTAGAGGACCGTCCAGCCCATTAACGCCCCTCTCCTCCGCCCGCCGTCGCCGGCCGGCCGTCAGGACCGCTGGTGCAGTCCCAGATTCTCGTAGATTTCCAACGTGGCCGTTGAGTGGTTCAGGGTAATGAAGTGGAGCCCGGGAATCTCTTCGGCCATCAACCGAGCACACAGTTCCGTCGCGTACTCGATCCCGACCGAGCGTACAGCGGCCGTGTCGTCCTTCACCGAGAGGATCCGCTCAGCGAGGCCCGAGGGAAAAGCCGCGTTACTGAGCTGCGCGAATCGTTCGATCTGGCGCACATTGGTGACCGGCATGATTTCCGGAATGATCGGAGTGTCGCATCCTGCGGCCGCGACCCGGTCACGGAGGCGGAGATAGTCCTCGGGATGGAAGAACATCTGGGTAATGGCGAAATCCGCACCCGCCCGGCATTTGTCCACGAAGTGCCGGATGTCGGTCTCCCAGTCCGTGGACCGGGGGTGCATTTCGGGGAAAGCCGCGACACCTACGCAGAAGTCGCCCGACTCCTTGATGAGCCGCACCAGTTCGACGGCGTACCGGACGCCGTCGGGGTGACGCACCCACTCGCCCGTGGGATCGCCGGGCGGATCGCCGCGCAGGGCGAGCATGTTGCGGATGCCGACGTCGGCGTACTGGCCGATGACGTTGCGCAGTTCGGCGACCGAGTGGTCGACCGCCGTCAGATGCGCGACGGGCGTCAGCGTGGTGTCGGTGGCGATGCGCTCGGTGGCCCGCACGGTTCCCGCGCGGGAGGAGCCGCCGGCGCCATAGGTGACGGAGACGAAGGTCGGGGCGACCGCCTCGATCCGCCGGATGGCGTTCCACAGGGTCCGTTCGCCCTTCTCCGTCTTCGGAGCGGCGAACTCGAAGGAGTACGAACGCTCGCCGGAGGCGAGCAGCTCGCGCACGGTCCGGGCGCGATCTGTCCTGGTCGAAGCAGTGCCGAGGGCCATACCCAAAGGTAACCGGCGGCGCGCGGGCGGCCCAAGCCCGTCCATCAAGTGGACACGGCGGATTTACATTCGGCCGAATCGGGCCGCTCAGGCCCCTTCGTACGCGCGCACCCGACCGGCGAGCTTCGCCGCCGCCTCGCCCGGGTCGTCGGCCTCGGTGATGGCACGGACCACCACGACCCGCCGGGCGCCGGCTTCCAGGACCTGGTCGAGATTGCCCGCGTCGATGCCGCCGATGGCGAACCAGGGCCGCGCGGGCCGCAGGGCGGCGGTGTACCGCACGAGGGACAGCCCGGGGGCGTGGCGGCCGGGCTTGGTGGGGGTGGGCCAGCAGGGGCCGGTGCAGAAGTAGTCCACGCCGGGCTCGGCGACGGCGGCGTCGACCTCGGCCTCGGCGTGCGTGGAACGGCCGATCAGCACCTCCTCGCCGAGGATCGCGCGGGCGGCGGGCACCGGCAGGTCGCCCTGGCCCAGGTGGAGCACGTCCGAACGGCCGGCATGGGCGACGTCCGCGCGGTCGTTGACCGCGAGCAGCTTGCCGTGGCGGCGGGCGGCGTCGGCGAAGACGGCCAGGTGCTCCAGCTCCTCGGCGGCCTCCATGCCCTTGTCACGCAGCTGCACGATGTCCACCCCGGAGGACAGCACCGCGTCCAGGAACTCCGGCAGGTCGCCCTGGCGCCTGCGCGCGTCGGTGCACAGGTACAGACGGGCGTCGGCGAGGCGTTCGCGCGCGGTGACGGACATCGGGTCTCCCCCCGGTTCGGTGCCCGGCGCCGGGCGCGGGGCGTCACGGCCCCGCGCCCGGGCCCCCGGACGGTCGTGCTGGCTGGTTACGGACTCAGACGGCGAGCGCCTGGGCGCGCCGCTTCACCTCCGTGCCGCGATTCTCGCGCAGCGCCTGCGCCGGGGTGCCGGGCAGGGTGGGGTCGGCGGTGAAGAGCCACTCCAGCATCTCCTCGTCGCTGAAGCCGTCGTCCCGCAGGAGGGTGAGGGTTCCGGCCAGGCCCTTCACGATCTTGCCGCCGGCGATGAAGTCGGCGGGCACCTGGAGCACCCGGTTCTCGCCCCGGCGGACGGCGATCAGCTGGCCCTCCTTGACCAGCTGGCGGACGCGCGTCACCTCGACGTCGAGCTCCTCCGCGATGTCGGGAAGGGTGAGCCAGGCGGGAACAAGCGCATCGATCTTCGTGTCAATCTCGGTCACGGGACAAGCCTGCCATCCGGGACTGACAGTCGGTAGCCGGGGCGCCTGCGGCGCGCCTGAAGGAGTCCTTATGCCACTGCCGCCTTCAACGGGACCGCCGGGTCCGTGGCCTTCTCACGGTTCAGCGCCGCACCCTGTTCGATGAGTTTGCGGCCCTGCGCCAGGTCGCGCGGGCGGCCTACGGCCAGGAGGGCGACGAGGCGGCCCTCGCGCAGCCAGCACACCGTCCACGCGGTGGAGTCCGGATCGCCGCGCCAGAGCAGCTCGTTGGCGGCCGCGTGGTGCCCCGCGTACTGGACGAACCGCCCGAACTGCTCGGACCAGAAGTACGGCACCGGGTCGTAGGGCGGGGTCTCCTCCGGGCCGTGGGCAATGGTCGCCGCCACCGTGCGCGGGCCCTGCAGGGCATTGTCCCAGTGGTGGACGTGCAGCCGCTCGCCGTAGCGGGCGGAGGGGAAGGAGACGCAGTCGCCGACGGCGTAGACGTCCGGCACCGAGGTGCGCAGCCGGTCGTCGGCGGCGACGGAGGCGTCCGGCGCGAGCCCGATGCCGGATCCGGCGAGCCAGCCGGTGGCCGGGCGGGCGCCGACGCCGACGACCACGGCCTCGGCCGGCAGCCGGGTGCCGTCGGCCAGCAGGACCGCGCCCGGTTCGACGGCGGCGACGCGCGCGCCGGTGAGCAGCCGGGCGCCGGCCTCGGCGTACCAGGCGGTCATGCGGTCGGCGACCTCGGCGGGCAGGACGCCGGCCAGCGGGCGGTCCGCGGCCTCGACGACGGTCACCTCGCAGCCCGCCTCCAGCGCCGCGGTGGCGAACTCGGCGCCGATCCAGCCGGCCCCGACGGCGACCACGTGGTGGCGCGCGGCCAGCACCGGCCGCAGGCCCTCCACGTCGTCCACCGTGCGCAGCACATGCACGGTGGACACGCCCTCGCTGCCCGGCAGCCGGACCGGCTCGGCGCCGGTGGCGAGGACCAGCACGTCGTAGGGCTCGGGGCCGGCGGTCGTCTCCAGCATGTGCTCGTCCGGGCGTACGCCGGTGGCGCGCCGGCCGAGCTCCAGGTCGATGCCGAGGGAGCCGAAGTCGACCTCGAAGGCCGAGCCCTCGGCCTTCCCGAGGAGCACCGCCTTGGACAGCGGCGGGCGGTCGTAGGGCGGATGGGGCTCGTCGCCCAGCAGCCGGATCGTTCCCTGCCAGCCCTGCTCGCGCAGGGCCACGGCCGTCTGCACGCCGGCCATGCCCGCGCCGACGATCACTGCGCTGCGGAGGGCGGGTGCGTTCGTCTGCTCACTCACGCGATCAACTCTAGGGCGCGGGCGACTGCGGGAGCAGCCCCTGCCGGCCCGCGGCCGGGCGGCTCGCCCTTCCGCCGCCTTGACGCCCCGTAATAAGGTGGCGGCTGCAACGCACTCGCGGGAGCCCGGACGCACCGGGCTGAGAGGGAGGCTGGCGGCCTC